>JAFASD010000320.1 GCA_019244945.1 Acidobacteriaceae bacterium
ACCGAAGAAGGCAAAGCCAAGTCCTGCCTGAACAATTTCAAGTGGGGATTCTGCGGCGCATTCAAAGTTCTCCCCTTAGAAGATCAAGAGAACTTCGATTCCATGCTCGCCGGCCTCCGCGCCGAGCACAAACCCACCACCATGACCGAAACTCTCCTGGTCGACAAAATGGCGCAGCATTATTGGCTCAATCAGCGCGCCATGCGGCTCCAGGAACTGACCATGGCCGAGGACCTGCCTGCCCAGGCGCAGGAAAGACAATTCTCGCTGTATCTCCGCTATCAAACCACCAACGATCGCGCCTTCCACAAGTGCCTCAACGATCTGCTAAAGCTCAGAGCCGAACAGAGAAAAGCCCAAATTGGCTTCGAATCGCAGAAGCGCCAACAGGAGGACCACGCCCGCAAGCTCTCCATCGAAAAACGCAAACAGGACGTGCACAAAATGGACATTTTGCTCGCCGAAGCCAAGGCCGACCACCAACTGCTGCTCAATTCCCAGCTAGAATTCGCCCAGAAAAAGCAAATGGCCGCGTAAAACTTCATTCCATCCGCGTTTGATCGGCGTGAATCGGCGGCCCTAGAATAAACTCATGGATCTCGTCGTCAATGGCATCCGTTCACACCTCAACGTAGACCCGGAACGCGCTCTGCTGTGGGTTTTGCGCAACGAGCTCGACCTCACGGGCGCGAAATACGGCTGCGGCGAAGGCGAGTGCGGAGCTTGTACTGTCCTCATCGATGGCATTCCGCACCGCTCTTGTATGGCGCCAGTCGGCGCCGCCGCGGGCAAGGCGATCACCACCGTGGAAGGCCTGGCCGACGAGAACCAATTGCATCCGGTACAGGAAGCCTTTATCGAATGCGATGCGATGCAATGCGGCTATTGCACTCCTGGAATGATTCTGTCGAGTGTCGCTTTGCTTCGAAAGAATCCCGCACCCTCAGAGCCCGAAATCAAACACGCGCTGCAAGGTAACATCTGCCGCTGCGGAACTTACAACCGGATCATCGCTGCCGTCCAACAAGCCACGCGCGCCATGAGCAGTGAAGCTAAGGAGCGTCATCATGCCTGAGCTCGCGCAACACCCACCCGGCGCTGCTTCAGTCGCAAGATTTTCTTTCGATCGCCGTGACTTTTTGAAATCTCTCGGCGGCGGAATCCTGGTTCTTTGCGCATCCGGCGGCACGCTTCCTGCACAGGAATCCGGCAGCAGAGGTGCACATGTCTGGGGCGATCACGATCTCCCTGAGAACCTCTCGGCATGGTTGCACATCGCCCCGGACGGGACCATCACCGCCTTCACCGGAAAAGTTGAGGTTGGCCAGAATATCCGCACCTCACTCACGCAGGCGGTTGCCGATGAACTGCGGTGTTCCCCGGGCGCAGTCACTCTGATCATGGGCGATACTTCTCGGACACCGTTCGACATGGGAACCTTCGGCAGCCGGACTACGCCCACCATGGCGCCCATCCTTCGCAAGATGGCTTCGACAGCCCGCGAAACCCTGATCGACGCAGCAGCAAAAACATGGAGCGTCGATCCCAAATCCTTAACAGTGGCCAACGCTCATGTAACCAATCCCGCATCCGGCAAGGCGGTCAGCTTCGGCGATCTCGCCATGCGCATCGATTGGATGAAGACTATCGCCAAAGAGGATTGCATAACACCCGCATCCGATTGGCAGGTCGCCGGACGCAGCGTGCCGAAGGTGAACGCGCGGGAAATCGTGACCGGCAAACACCGGTACAGCTCCGATCACAAGCTGGCCGGTATGCTCTTTGGCCGCGTTCTCCGGCCGCCAAGTTTCGGCGCCAAACTTCTCGCAGTGGATACATCGGCGGCCGCCCGCATGCCTGATGTCACGGTAGTCCGCGATCAAGACTTTGTCGGAGTCGCTGCTGCCGATGAGCTGACGGCCCAAAAAGCCATCGAACGCATCAGCGCGAAGTGGCAGGAACAGCCGCAGATCTCATCGCACGAACTCTTCTCCTACATCAAGACAAATGCCACCGAATCGCAGTCCGGCAGAGGTGGATCCGACACTCGCGGATCAGTAGAGCACGGCCTCAAAGCTGCCTTCAAAACTTTGAACAGCACCTACACCGTTGCCTATATCGCCCACACTCCGCTCGAGCCTCGCGCCGCCGTCGCTCAATGGAACAACGGAAAGCTCACGGTCTGGACCGGCACGCAGCGCCCCTTCGGCGTTCGCACCGAACTCGCAGACGCATTTGGAATTTCAGAGAGTGAAACCTGCGTCATCATGCCCGATACCGGCTCGGCATACGGAGGCAAACACACCGGCGAATGCGCGATTGAAGCAGCCCGCCTCGCCAAAGGCGCTGGCAAACCGGTCAAGCTCATTTGGACTCGCGAGGAAGAGTTCACCTGGGCGTACTTCCGCCCTGCGGGAGTTATTGAGGTTACCAGCGGGGTCGCCGAAAACGGCGCCCTCACCGCCTGGGAGTTTCATAACTACCTTTCGGGCCCATCCGGTCTCGAGACCCCCTACGAAGTTGCCAACCAAACCGTACAGTTCCATCCGGTGAAATCGCCTTTGCGGGAAGGTTCCTACCGTGGATTAGCCGCCACCGCAAATCACTTTGCGCGCGAATCTCACATGGATGAGCTGGCTTCGGCAGTCGGAATCGATCCACTCGCTTTCCGCTTAACCAACTTGAAGAACCCGCGCATCCGCGCAGTGCTCCAAGCCGCCACCGATCGTTTCGGATGGTCCAAGCGGAAGCCCACCCCAAACCATGGGTTCGGTTTGGCGTGCGGCACTGAAAAAGGCGGTTACGTCGCATGCTGCGCAGAAATCTCCATCGACGCAAACCGCCAGGTTCATATCGAGCGGGTCGTCGAGGCCTGGGAATGTGGCGCAATCGTCAATCCCGAGCATTTGAAAAATCAGGTCGAAGGCGCAATCGTCATGGGTATCGGTGGTGCGCTGTTTGAAGCGATCGATTTCTCAAATGGACACATCCTGAACCCACGCCTCTCCAAGTACCGCGTCCCTCGTTTCAGCGACGTGCCGAAAGTCGAAGTAATCCTCATCGACCGAAAAGACCA
>JAFASD010000015.1 GCA_019244945.1 Acidobacteriaceae bacterium
TCGAATGGACTCGCGTTGGTGCCGATCACGCCTTGCCCGAGATAGCCGTATTGCAGCCGCTCATCCGTTAGATAGCGCTCGACGAGTTCCGCCATGGACCATTCAAAAAGCAAGCTGCGCGCCTCCGTGTCATTACCCAACCGATCTTCCAATTCTTCGCGCGTGGGCGGCTCACCGATCCAGACATCGCGCTGATCCGGAGGGCGAAGAGCATCACGCAACCGGCGGATCACGTCGCTCATCGCGCGCCATCCCTCCACGTCTCGCGGCGAAAAGCGAGCTAACTCAGCTTCACATCGCTCGTCGTCCTCATAGAGCTGAACGCTGGTGCCGTCCTCAAAAGGAACGAACAGACCATTCATTGCGGGAGTCCAGGAGTAGCCGAGCGCCGCAAGATTCAGTTCTTCGATGACGAGCGGATGCAGCAGTCCGGCAAGATAGGCGCAAGGGGACATGCGCACTCCGGGCCAAGGTTCTTCCAGCGTGCAAGCGCCACCGATGCGCTGCCGCGATTCTAGGACCAGAACGCGTTTTCCGGCGCGAGCGAGATAAGCAGCACAGGTGAGTCCGTTGTGGCCTGCGCCGATAATCAACGCATCCCAGTTTCGGGCGGCAAGTTCACGAAGAGGCGCAGGGAGGCCCAAAAGGCCGAGCGATTGAATGGCGCTGAGGTGAATGGCCAAAGTTCAATGTACTCGATCGGTCGAAAGAAGCAAGTAAAGTTACGCGCGCACGCGGGCGGTTCGCCCTCTGCGTACCCACTTGAAAATAGAAAACCCGCTTCCCACTGCGCAGATAGCGATGAAGACCACCATGGTCCATTTGAACGCCGGTGTGTTGGCGATCCGCAGAATGCTGTGGCCGAATTTGATGGCGAGAAAGCCCAAGACTACAAATCGCGCCGCGCGGGCGAGAGCCACGGTCCAGAGAAGCCTGTTGCGGGGATAGCCCAGAGCGCTGGTCGTGGCCACTACTATCGTGAACGGGAAAGGAGGAGGAGCAAGGCAGCCAAGCACCAGGGCTCTTCCGCCCTTCTCGCCGATTTTGCGCTTCAGGTATTCAAATCGCGACTTGCCGGTCACCTTCTGAACTCCTTCTTCCCCGCCTTTCCGCGCCACCAGATCGAGCAAGAACACGCCGAGTGTCGATCCGCAAACTGCCGCAAGCACATAAAAAGGAAGGCCGCTCTGGTGCCTGACCACGAGACCAACCACTAGCAGGTCATTCCCGAACGGAAGAAACAGGAAAGACGAATCCATGATGCCCATCAGAACTGGCCCAAAGTAGCCTAGCTGAAACAGGATGCGGAGGAGGTGCTGAAAGAAGCCTGACAAGCTGTAATGATTCTCGCGAAACGATTCGGTAATATGCTGTGTCTGTGAGATGCGAATGCTTCACTGGTTTGCTCTCTGAAATTTTCCTTATGGAGGTCATGTGAAACCTATACGCTTCGGCGCCCTGTTGACAGTCGCAACTGTATCCTTGAGCTTTGTGTACTTCGACACGGCAAAAGCGCAGGCCCCCCAAACGCATCTGGCGCCGAATCGCCCGGCGCACGTGCTGGTGGTCTCCGAAACTAAGGGTTTTGAGCATGATTCCATTCCCGACGCGATGGCCAATATCTGGAAGATGGGTCATGACACGGGATTGTGGGAAGCAACTCTTCGCACCGATACCGAGTTGATTACGAAAAAGGACATCCAGGATAGAAACGTAAAGACCTTGAATTACTTCGACGCCCTGGTGTTCGCCAGCACGACTGGAGAACTGGATCTCACCGACGATCAGAAACAAGACATGCTGTCTTTCATCAAAGAGGATGGCAAGGGATTCGTGGGCGTTCACGCGGCGCTTGATACGAATTACAAATGGCCGGAGTATGGCGAGATGATCGGCGGCTGGTTTGACCAGCATCCCTGGATGACCTTCGATGCCCCGATCATGGTGGAAGATCCGAATTTCCCTGCTGTCCGGCATTTCCCGAAAGAATTCGTGAAACGAGACGAGATTTATCAGGCAAAGAGCTGGTCCCGCGACAAGGTGAATGTACTGCTGAGTCTCGATGCGGCAAAACTGAATTACGAGAACAATCCGAGAATTCATCGCACCGATCGCGATTTTGCGGTGGCCTGGTCAAAGATGTATGGCAAAGGGCGAGTCTTCTACTCGACTCTGGGCCATACGAAAGAAGCGTGGGATGATCCGGACATTCAGAAGATGTATTTCGAGGCGATCAAGTGGGTGCTCGGAATGACGGAAGGCAGCACAGCAACGCACTCGCGGCCGGGTATGTGAGAAGGAAAATAATAGACCTCTCGCGCCTTACGTCAATTCGACCAGATCGGAAGCTACTCGCTTTAATTGTCCACAAGCGGCGAAGATATCTCGTCCGCGCGGCTTTCTGACGAAACAGGGGAACGCCTTTCGAACGATGGTCTGGAAGCTCGCGACGCGCTCTGGATCCGGTGTTTCAAAGGGAATACCAGGCCCGGGATTCAGCGCGATCAGGTTTACTTTGCAGTTCAGATTTGCAAGCAGGCGCACGACTCGCCTGGCATCTTGATCGGTATCGTTTACACCTTTCAGCAACACGTATTCGAAGGTCAGCTTTTCCCAGGCACGAAGCGGATAGGCCCTGCACGCGGCCATGAGATCGGAAAGATGATATTTCCGAGTGATCGGCATCAGATGACGGCGCTGTTCCTCCGTCGAAGCGGTCAAGGATACGGCCAGTTTGGGCCGGATTTCCGCGCGCCCGAGCTCTTCCATCTTCGGGACAATGCCTGCCGTAGAAACCGTGATGCGTTTCGGCGACATGCCGATTCCGCTTTTGTCGGTCAGAAGACGTGTCGCTTTCAGCACGTTTTGCAAATTCAGTAAAGGCTCGCCCATTCCCATCATGACGACGTTGAGCCGCGCGTCAGCTGCTCGCAGTGCGTTCTCCCGAGCAACATATATTACCTGCCCCACAATCTCACCGGCCGTCAAATTGCGTTCGAGGCCCATCAACGCGGTGAGACAGAACTTGCAGTCTACGGGGCATCCCACTTGGCTCGAAATGCAAATGGTATCCCGGCCTTCTTCGGGCATAAAAACAGCCTCCACCGTGCGATTGTCGGCGAGGCGCAGCAGGTAACGGCGGGTGCCGTCGATCGAATCAAAGCGGCGCTCGAGCGCGGGCAGGCCCAGAGCGTTGTTTGTAAGTAGTTGATGTTTAAGGGTTTTTGGCAGGGTCGAAACTTCCGACAAATTCGCCACTTGTTTCCCGTAGAGCGCGTCATATAGTTGTCGGGCGCGGTAGGAGGGCTGCTCCGGGCCAAGCAGTTTTTCTAGCTCGGGAAGCTCCATTCCGACTAGCGTGAGCTCCTCAAGTCGTTGCACCATTAGGTTTTAGTGTATCGTCGTACATCCGGAAGCGTAAGGATATGGTCGTTACAGCCCCAAATGTCCGTGAGATCGAGCGGGCCACCCTGCCCAACGGGCTGCGGATCGTCACGGAAGTTATGCCGTACGTGCGCTCCGTTTCTTTGGGTGTTTGGATCGGCAGCGGTTCACGAATTGAACACGGCCCGGAGAACGGAATTTCGCACTTCATCGAACACATGGTCTTTAAGGGGACCAAGCATCGTTCGGCTGAAGAGATTGCGCGTTCGGTGGATTCGGTGGGGGGCGGTCTCGACGCATTTACCAGCAAAGAGCTGGTCAGCTTCAACACGAAGGTCTTAGATGAGCATCTGCCATTCGCCTTGGATATCCTTGCGGATTTGGTTCTGAATCCGGTGTTTCGCGAAGCCGATATTGAAAAAGAGAAGGGCGTCATTCTCGAGGAGATCAAAATGGAGGCTGATCAGCCGGAGTTTGTTCTTCACGAGACGTTCATCAGTAATTTCTGGAAAGGTCACGGGCTCGGGAAACCAATTTTGGGAACCAGGGAGACCGTTCGGAAATTTGGGCAAGAGATGCTGTTTGATTATTACAACCGTATCTACTCGCCACGAAACATATTAATCACGGCGGCAGGGAATCTGGATCACGATAAGATCGTCAAGCTCGTGTGGGATAGTTTCGCGGATTTACCGGAACGCGATCGCCTGCCGGCCGATTCCGCTCCCAGGTCGCACGCGCCGATCGTTCTAAAAAAGAAGGAATCGCTGGAACAAGTGCATATTGCGCTCGGAGTTCCCGCGTATCCGCTGGCGCATGAGCTGCGTTTCCCGCTCTATGTGCTCAATACCGTGCTCGGCGGTGGGATGAGCTCGCGGTTGTTCCAGAACATTCGGGAAAAGCAGGGCTTGGCGTATGTGGTCTATTCCGAGCTCAATCTGTTTAGCGATACCGGCTGTTTCACTGTTTATGCGGGCACTGCGGCGGAGACTTCCAAACAAGTGGTCAACTCGGTGATGCAGGAGTTTCGTCATCTCAAAGATGAGCTGATCGGAGAAGATGAGCTACGACGCGCCAAGGACCACCTGAAAGGGTCCCTGATGCTGAGCTTGGAATCAACATCCAGCCGCATGTCCAATCTGGCCCGGCAAGAATTGTATTTCGATCGTTTTATGTCGCTCGATGAGATGCTGGACAGCATCGAAACCGTGGAACGCGAAGAAGTGCAGAGTATCGCGCAGGAATTCTTCCGGACAGAAAACATCGCCCTCGCCATGTTAGGGCGATTAGGCGATGTCCACGTCACGCGTGACGATTTGGTGTGTTAGGGTTTCGTTAAATCGCAAGCGACCACGCCGCTATGATTTATGACCCGAGCCGGTTCCTGGCGTCATGCCCGATCCACGTTCTCCAGGAACGATATCGGGAGCAGGCGATTCTCCGGGTTTCGCTGGGGTCAAGTTGGTCATGCCCGCTCCGGCGCCCGCACCTGAGCCCACCCCGGAAGTATCCACTCCTCGGGAACCGACCGACATATTGGCATCACGGGCAATCGTGTCGTTGATGCTCAGCCCGGCTCTCCGTCTGCGGAGGCGCTCCGCTTTTTGCTCCTCGGTGAGAGAACTTTCAGGAACATCGTCGAAATCACCCTGCGCGTCTACTGGCAGTTCGTTAAATTTAGGGTCCGTCATCTAACACCTCACACAGTTTGACCGATCTTGGGCGGAATCTGAAACAAAGGAAAAAGAGATCAAAAGGCCCAGGGTTTCAGAGCTCGGCGTAATACCTATCTCGCGCCTGCACCAATAGCCCTTTCTGCTTCACGGTCAATCGAATTTTGCGGAATCCCGATGCGGTGACAGGCTCATCGGAGACAAACCCGAGACTGTATTGGCTGCGCAGCTCTTCTTCGATTGATTCGAAGATCTGCCCGATGCTTTGTTTCTTGGCTACCTCGAAAAATCGGCCGCCGGTCTCGCGGGAGAGGCGCTCCAGGACTCCTTTCCCCGGCGAGCCTAGGGAGAAGGCACCATAGGCGTTTGGGTCGGAAAACAAGATGGAGTAGACGAGCGTGTCGGCGCGCTCGGCTGTTTCGATGGCATCAGTCAACGTGATCGCGCTACCCACATCGACGCCATCTGAGAGCACGATGAATGCCTTGCGGCCCTGGAGCTTTTTCATGACCTGAATGGAGATTTTCCGGACGGCATCGTAGAGCAGTGTGCCGCCGCCGCCTCCGCCTAATTTGCGGGGATCAGGCGAATCGACCACTTCGAGAGCGGATTCCAAGTCTTTACGCGAAGAGGTCAAATCCTGGCGAATCAGGATGACTTGGTCGAATTGAACGATAAATGCCTTGTCGCGGTCTTCGCGCAGCACTTGTTCGAGGAAGCGATAGCTCGCGCCTCGCTCGTCTTCCAAAACCCGGGTTTGGCTCAGGCTTGTATCGACGAGCAAACCGAGAGTCAAGGGAAGGTCGGACTCGCGAGAGAAGTAGCGAATGCCTTGCGGCTTACCCTCTTCGAGCAGTGTGAAATCCTCTTTGCTGAGGTTTCGGATGATTTGGCCCTTTTTGTCCCGAACCGTCGCGAGGATATTCACCACCTTCACGTTGGCGGAAAAAGTAGGCTCCTGTTTCGCCCACAGCGGCAGGGTGGAAACAGCAGCGATGCTCGAACGAATCAGGTCGCGCCGGGATAAACGAGAGTTGTTCAATCGTGCCGCCAGCTAAAAAACCGCTGATCGTCAAGGCCGCTGAGATATTCGGAATCCCACTCTGTCATTTGTTCGAGATCGGCCAAAGAGAATTCATTTTCAGAAACCAGATAGTCTGATTCCTCTTCGAGGATGACATCTGGGCAATTTGAGAGTGCGCCGAATGATGATCACGGCTGCGGCGTCAGCACGCCTTAACCCGGCTTACATTCGCCGCGTCCGCGGCACCAACCGGTACCGAGAACGTCGGAGGTCGCCAGCAGACTCGGGATGAGTCCTTTGGAGGAATCTCGCGTGTCGGTACCAAAGTGCCGTCAGCAAGGGAAACGCGCAACAGCGGAGCCTGCGCGGCGCTCATGAACTCCCGCTGTACGCGGGAGAACTGATACCGTCCTTGCAGATGACGCAAGTGTTGTCAGAGGTTGCAAAGGAACTGACAACAAACTGTCCGGGCTTGACATTCCTGACTTCTTTCCGGCCTAGGAACTCTCTGTGGCCACGACCCGAATGTGCTAGTCAGGATGATCCTGCGCCCGATCGACTCCGTACGAGCTATTGGCCGATCACTTTGCCGGCAGGGCAACGGTGATGTTGCGGAATTTCAAACCGCCCGTGTGGTCGCCTTGTATGTAAAATGGGCCGGGTTCGCCTTCGTCGGCATCCAATGCGCCGCCCGTGATTCCGTCAATTTTTTGGTGGTCAATGGTCATCGTTCCGTCCCGCACCACAGTCACCGTGCGGCCCACCAGCGTGACGTCAAAACTCTCCCACTGGCCAGGCTTTCGCGGCTGTTGGACGGAGGGAGCGATGCGTCCGTAGATTGAGCCCATCGCCCGATTCGGCGGGTTTTCACCAGGGGCTTCATACTCCAGTTGGAGTTCATAGCGCCCGCGCAAGTAAAAGCCGCTGTTGGCGTTGTCCGGGCAATTCACTTCAAAGTGCAGTTTGAAGTCTGTAAACTTTTGAAGCGTTTTCAAATTGGCGCCGTGTTGCAGGTTGACCAGGTCGCCGTCCTGCACGGTCCAGTGATTCTCGGCCACGTTTCCAATCGGCTGCCAGCCCTGAAGATCCTTTTCATCGAACAGCGGCTGCGGTGCACCCCAAGAGGGCGGCTCTGGGCGGTTCAGCGGCGGTTCCGGATTCCCCGTCAGTTGAATCGTTTTGGTCCCTTGTGTTTCGGCGCCCACCAGTTTGCCGTCGTTGGCGTCCAGCTCCCAGACCAGCGGCGGCCGATTGCCTTCGCTCGAAATCGTCAGAGTCAGATGTGAGCCGTTGAGTTTGTAATCTGGGATCTGGAATACGTGCCCACCGGTCGGCTGGAACCAAATCTCCAGCTTTCCACCGTTGTCCGATACGCCCAGCCAATTCGCTCCGATACTGTAGCGTGTGGGCACGTCGAAGCCCCAGGTCCCGACAAACGGATTGGATTGGCCAAAAGACGCGATCGGCACTAAAGCGCAACTGAGCGTCAGCAAAAGGAATCGTCTCATCCCGGCTAGTTTATCGAAAGCTCGCCTCGACCGCCGCTTGGGCAAGCGTTATTCGTACCGTAATGCCACCATCGGATCAACGCGCACGGCGCGGCGGGCCGGAAGGTAGCAGGCGAGCAGCGCCACAATTGTTAACGCGATGGCCACGATGCTGAACGTGAGCGGATCTTGCGCGGTGACTCCGAAAAGTTGATTGGCCATCAGGCGCATCAATCCCAAGGCTGCGGCGAGGCCAGCGGCGACGCCAACGAGCGCCATTTTTGCACTTTCCCCGAGCACCAGGCGGAATACATCGCTGCGTTGCGCGCCCAATGCGATCCGGACGCCGATTTCATGAGTGCGTTCACCGACCACATAAGAAATCACGCCATAAATTCCGACACAGGAAAGGATCAGCGCGAGCACCGCGAATACGGCAAGAAGAATCATGGAGAGCCTGCGCGCGGCGAGTGAGGCGGCAAGGATTTCGTCCATCGTTTGCTCGCCGTAGATCACCTGGCGAGCATCCATTTCCTTAACCGCCCGGCGAACAAGACCCATCACGCCAGCGGGATCACCTGTGGTGCGCAGCACAACGGCAACGCCGCTAGCGGCGAGCGGCATCAGCTTCTCGGGGAGCTGCATGAAGGGATAGAAGAACTGCGATTCCACGGCCGATTTCTGATCGGCGCCGAGGCCCCACTGTTTTACATGGCCCACGACGCCCACGATTCTGGCTCGTACATTGAACTGCTCCAGATTGACGCTCTTACCGATGGGATTTTCGTGCGGGAACCAGGTGCGCGCAAAGACATCATCGATGTCAATCACGACGGGGGCGTTCTCGTTGTCTTGCGGAGTGATGAAACGGCCGCGCTGCAGGGTGATTCCCATGGCCTGCTGGAACCCGGCTTCCACGAGATAGAACATCGCCTGATGCATTTCGTTGACATTGGCAGGCTTCGGCTGGCCTTCGATCCAGAAGGGCAAAGATGAGTCATGAATCATCGGACGCGAGCCGAGGGTGACGGATACGGCCTGCACGCCGGGGATTGAACTCATCTTGTTTTCGAACTGGCGGAGGCGGGCGCGAGTCTCCGCGGAGGTGGTTGCGGGGGAGGACGGCATCGACAAACTGAAGGTGACGGCGTGGTTGGGAGTGAATCCGGGATTGACGCGCCACAGAGCAGAGAGGCTGCGCAGCATGAGCCCCGCGCCGATCAGGAGAACTAAGGCGAGGGCGATTTCGATGGCCACAAAAGTTCCCTGCAAGCGGCGGCGCGGGCCGATGGCGCCGCGACCGGTTTCCTTGAGAATCTCCGCCACATCTACACGTGAACCTTGGAGCGCGGGAGCGAGACCGAAAACAATTGCGGCGAACAGCGATACCGCCAACGTGAAGAGCAATACGCGGTGATCGAGAGAGATTTCTTCGACACGCGGTAACGTGCCGGGCAATGCGTGGAGGACTGCCTTGACGCCACAAAAGGCGAACATGAGCCCTAGCGCTCCGCCCAGGCCCGCGAGTAAAATGCTTTCGGTGAGAAGCTGACGGATGACGCGCAAGTAGCCTGCGCCCAGGGCAGCGCGAACGGCAAATTCACGCGAGCGACCCATCGAGCGCGCCAGAAGAAGATTAGCGACGTTCGCGCATGCAATCAGCAGCAGGAAGGCAACGGCGGCGAGAAGCACCAGCAGGAATGGCCGGACGTTACCGACGATGTCATCCTTCATGGAAACGAGAGTAATGCCGACTTGCTTGTCGGCGACCGGGAACGCGGCCGCCATATTGTGAGCGACCAGGTCCATGTCGGCTTGGGCCTGCGGCAGCGTAACGCCGGGCTTCAGTCGTCCGACTATATGCGCGCTCACCGAGATACGGCGATCGCGAAACGATGGATCGTTCCACTGGCCAATTGGAGTGTAGAGGTCGCGGTCATGACCGTAGAAAGTGAAATCGGGAGGAATGACGCCCACGACCATGTAGGACCTGCCGTTCAGAGTCAGTGATTTTCCGATGACATCAGGCGAAGAGCCGAATTCGCGTCTCCACAAACCCCCGCCGAGAATTACGACCGGCGCCGCGCCCAACTGATCGTCATCGGAGCGGAAAGCGCGGCCCAGAACAGGCTGCACGCCAAGAGTGGAAAAGAAGGCGGCGGAAATCATGTAACCGCTCAAGCGTTCTGCTTCGTCCTTGCCCGTGACGTTGTAATTCTCGTTGCGGTATATGGCCATCGACGAAAACGTCCGATTGCTGCGCTGCCAGTCGAGGTAGTTTAGATAGACGGCCGGGCCTCGGTCGAACCCAGGTGTCTTCGCATAAATAACAGCGAGTTCCCCAGAGTGGGGATATGGCAACGGGTTGAGCAACGTGCCCTTGACAACGGAAAACAGCGTCGTGTTTGCGCCAATGCCAAGTGCGAGAGTGAGGACGGCGATTGCAGCGAAGGCTGGTGATTTGCGAAACATCCGGATCGCGTAACGCAAATCTTGCAACAGCGTCGCCGGCTGGGCAACCTGCTCAAACGGGATGATGCTCATTGTCCGGATGAGAGCCAGCGTTCGAGGCGGTTGGCGTGAGTGCGGCTGGAGCGGTGTTCGGAGCCGTCGGAAAGGCGGACGATGAATTCTCGATTTTCGATCGAGCGCAGCTCGACGATGTTCCCCGATTGCACGATTCGGGAACGATGGATGCGGAGAAAATTCGCCGGGTTTAGCCTTTGCTCGAGCGAGGCCATGGTTTCCCGAAGCAGGTAAGCGCGGCCGTGCGCGTGGAGCTCGGCATAATCTCCGGCAGCTCCAATCCATTCCACATCGTCGGCTTGCACAATCTGTATGCGATTTCCGGTTTGCACCGTGAAACGGGAGATAAATTTTTCTGGTGTCTGCTCGAGCATCTGCAAAACGCGTTCAGCGACCTTGGTCTTCAAGGATGAATCGACGAGCTTTCGGGCGCGGCCGATGGCGGCGGCAAAGCGCTCGTCGTCCACCGGCTTCAGAAGGTAGTCCAAGGCGTGAACCTCGAATGCGCGGAGTGCGTGCTGCTCAAACGCGGTCAGAAAGATTACGTTCGGGAGCTTCTCTCTTGGCACCGCGCGCAAAACTTCGAAACCATCCATTCCCGGCATCTGCACATCGAGGAACACCAAGTCAGGGGAAAGGTCAAGTATTTTCTCGACCGCGGAGACGCCATCCCCGCATTGTCCGACGACCTCGACATCCTTAAACTTCCTGAGTCTTAGAACGATTCCACGGCGAGCCAGCGGCTCGTCATCCACAATAAGCGCTAACATGGCGATACCTCTTGCGGTTTGATCCTGCGGATGGGTAGCTCCACATTGACCACACAGCCGCCGGATTCCGGCCACTCCAGCCAGAATTGATGATCGTTCCCGTACAGTGTCTGCAATCGTTCTGAGATGTTGCGCTTGCCGATCCCGTTGTCGCCGTTCGCCTGCTTGCCGAGGTCTTGGCGTCCCGAATTTCTGACGCTAATTCGCAATCGCCCATCGCGCAGGCCGCTCTGTATCGCGATCTTGCCACCTTCTGCAAGACACGCCACGCCATGGCGTACCGCATTCTCGACCAAGGGCTGAAGTAACATGCCCGGCACCATGGCATCGAGCGTGTCAGGCGATATCGTTAGCTCGACTTGCAACCGGTCGCCGAGCCGGGTTTGCTCGATGGCGATGTACTGTTGCGTGAAGGCCATCTCCTCTGAAAGAGGCGCCTCGAGGGAGGCCTGGTTGTTCAGGCTGGTGCGCAAGAAATCGCCGATTTGTGACAACATCTTCGTAGCCGCGGAAGCTTCCCCCTCCAGAACTAGCGTTGAAACGGCGTTGAGCGAATTGAATAGAAAGTGCGGATTCAACTGGTAGCGCAACGCTTGCAACCGAGCCTCCTGAACCTGGGCTTCGGCACGCGAGAGTCGCTCCCTTTCCTGCGACGATGTATGCCATTGTTTGATGCTGAAATACAGACTGCACCAACTGAAAAGCAAGAACGGGAACCGGGTCGAATTTCCGACCACGTTCCCGGCGTCGATGTTGTGAATGCCCCTCAGGATCAGTTCATATAGGAACGCGGCAGCAGCTCCGATTGTGACCGACGCAACAAAAGCCCGCAATTCGAAAGCGATCCACGAAGGATAACGCTGAAGCAGCCGCCGACAAACTGGGTGCAATATCCAACTACCCAAGAACAGTAAACCCACCAGCAGTGTGTCTTCGCGAAACGCTCCCGAACGTTGCACAAGGTCGGGAAGCGATCCCAACAAGATCCAGGCATAGAAACAGACCCACCCGAGAGTTTGTAACTGCCAAAAGGAAGTGAGCCGTAAGGGTCTATCAAGCACCACCGGAATTCTAGCGCGTTTGCAACGTCGCGGGACCCAATCTACCGATCAAAACCGGCAACTCGGCGAATGGGTCTATCGTTTCGAGGATCAGCGCGCAAAACTAAATTGACAAAGAGCGACGTACGGTTTGCTTCGAATGAAACGATCTATAATCGGGTGCCGGAGTGCGGCAATAAGAGACTCGGAAATGTCAACTTTCTCGATGAGAAACGAACGTTCAGGTAGAACCCCGGTGCAAGCCGCTCTGCTGGCGTCAATCCTGATCGCCGGCTGCCGGGGAAATTCTGTTTCGGAACAGTACCCCCGTATGGCAGCGGTTGAGCAATACCTGATGGCGGAATCGGGCGCAGAGATCGCAATGGCCCGAAGCGCGGCTCCAGAAGCAATCGCACAAGATGCAGCGGTGCTTGTTCTCGGGCCGGATGGCTACAGAACCGCAGTTGAGGGAAAGAACGGCTTCACATGCCTGGTCGAACGATCGTGGATGTCTCCATTCGACAGCCCTGAGTTTTGGAATCCAAAGATACGAGGGCCCATCTGCTATAACCCAGCGGCGGTGAGAACGGTTCTTCCTTATACGTTGAATAGGACGAAGCTGATCTTAGCTGGCTTATCTAAGGCGCAGGTGCATGAAGTCATAGCGGCTAGCGTTGCAAAGAAAGAATTGCCGACGCCTGAGGCCGGCGCGATGTCTTACATGTTGTCGAAGATGGGATATCTCAGCGACTCTGGGGGGCAATGGTGTCCTCATTTGATGTTCCATGTTCCCAAAACCGGCGATGCCAGCTGGGGCGCGAACCGCGCCGGCTCTCCGGTATTGGTTAATGACGAAGCTCGCGACATACCGGAGCCCGAGACAATTTTCATGGTCCCGGTCGCGCATTGGTCAGACGGCAGCGCTGCGCCGCACATGGCACTTCAGTAAAACGAGATCGTTCTGCGCGAGTCATCAGGTTCGAACGCACCTCCGGCAGCGGAGTTGAAACAAGAACGGCTCAGCGGCTAAGACCGACAACCCGTCGCACCTTTCAATCGGCCCGAGGATCAGTCGAAGCGCTAACACCGATAAGCGCTTACCCTACTAGCAACATGTTGCAACTAGCAACATGAATGCAGCAAAAAGTGGGGGACTTTCATGTCGAATCTCAAATTCAATCAATT
>JAFASD010000097.1 GCA_019244945.1 Acidobacteriaceae bacterium
CCTGAACACGAAGATGCCGTGGTGAACATCTATGCGCCGGCATCGGGAACAATTGTCGAACAGAACGTGGTGAATGCGGCGAGCGTGCATACCCCGGACAACCAGCCGAATTTGTTCACGATCGCCGATCTATCGTCCGTGTGGATCATTTGTGACGTGTATGAAAACGATTTACCGGCGGTTCGCCTGGGCGATGTCGCTGACTTGCAATTGAACGCTTATCCGGATCGGACGTTTCATGGGCGGATCAGCAATATCGGGAAGGTGCTCGATCCGAATATCAGGACAGCGAAGGTGAGAATCGCGCTTGCGAATACGGGTATTATGCGCGCCGGAATGTTCGTCAGTGCGACGTTTTATGGCCAGCACGGGAGGGTTTACGCGGTTGTTCCGAGCACAGCGGTGTTGCATTTGCACGATCGGGATTGGGTGTTCGTGCCCAGCGGGCAAGGGGAGTTTCGCAGAACAGAGGTCAGTGCCGGAAAAATTAATGCCGGCAAACAGGACCTGACGTCGGGCCTTTCGCCGGGCCAGGAAGTGGTGAACGACGCCTTGGCGTTGAATGCCGAAAGCGAGCAATAGGAACAGATGATTCGAGCCTTTGTCGATTTCGCGCTTCGAAACAGACTGTTGATGTTAGCAGTGGCGTTCGTGTTGTTGGCCTGGGGAGCTATCGCGTTTCACAATCTACCGATCGAAGCTTATCCCGATGTCGCGAACAATTACGTGCAGATCATCACGCAGTGGCCTGGTCGCGCAGCCGAGGAAGTAGAGCAGCAGGTGACGGTGCCGCTCGAGATCGTGATGAATGGCATTCCGCACTTGGAACACCTACGGTCGGTATCGCTGTTCGGGTTATCCAGTTTGATGCTGATCTTTGATGACGCCTCGGTGAACGATTGGAATCGAGAGAAAGTGCTGGAACGCCTTTCGCAGGTGACACTGCCCGCGGGGCTGCAGCCGCAGATGGGGACCGATTACAGCCCAGTCGGCCAGATTTATTGGTACACACTCAAGAGCACGAATCCTCAATATGACTTGATGGAACTGAAGGCGCTCGAAGATTGGGTGCTCGAGAAGCAGTTCAAGTCCGTTCCGAACGTGGTGGATGTTTCGAGCTTCGGAGGAATTACACGGGAGTATCAGGTACGGATCGATCCGGACAAACTGATTGAGTATGGCCTCAGCATCAGTCAAGTGGAGCAGCAGTTAACGAACAACAACGTTAATGCGGGCGGCAGCTTTGTCGAAGAAGGGGCGCAGCAGATCAATGTTCGCGAAGTGGGGCTGGTCGATAGAACGCAGGACATTGAACAAGTCGTGGTTACGAACCAGCACGGAACACCGATACGGGTGCGGGATATCGCGGTTGTCGAGCAAGGGCCGAAGATTCGTTTGGGAAAGATCGGGAAAGCGATCCACCGACTGGATGGCAACATCATCGATCAACCGGATGTGGTGGAGGGAATTGTTCTGCTGCGCAAAGGCGCGGAATCGGATTCCACGCTTAAAGGGATTCACGCGAAGGTGAAGGAGTTGAATGAGCACATCCTTCCTCCGGGAGTGAAGGTGGTTCCGTTTCTCGATCGAAGCGATTTAGTCCACTACACCACGCACACTGTGCTCCATAACCTTTTAGAGGGCATGTTTCTGGTTGCGCTCATTCTCTTTCTGTTCCTCGGAAACGTGCGCGGAGCGCTGATTGTCGCCCTTACGATCCCGTTTGCCTTGCTCTTTGCGTCCATTTGTCTCGACTTAGATAAGGTGCCGGCGAATTTGTTGTCGCTGGGCGCTCTCGATTTCGGCATGGTGGTGGATGGCGCGGTGGTCATGGTCGAAAATATCGTCCGCCATATGGGGCGACATGAAACATCAGAGCGAACCACTTTGGAGATGATTCGCGAAGCGGCGCACGAAGTACAGCGGCCGGTGTTTTATGCAATCGCGATTATCATTACCGCTTATTTGCCTATCTTCACGCTGCAGGCGGTGGAAGGACGCCTGTTCCGTCCGATGGCTTTGACGGTAGCTTTCGCGCTATTGGGAGCTTTACTTTTTTCGATGTTGATTGCGCCGGTGCTCTCGAGTATTTTGTTTCGAACGAGCGCGCGCGAATGGCGCAATCCGGTGATGCAGTTTCTCATTCGGACTTACCGGCGGGTGCTTCGACGCGCGATACGGCTGCGGTTTCTGGTCTTCGTTCCCGTTGTCGCGCTGTTCCTTTGCGCGATTGGATTGTTTATCGCTGGAGCGATTGGCTCGGAATTCTTGCCGCATCTGGATGAGGGAGCGATTTGGGCGCGAGGCACGTTGGCGCCGAGCACGGGATTCGATGAGGGATCCGCGGTGATGCAGCGCGCGCGGTTAGTGTTTGCCTCGTTTCCTGAAGTTACTCAGGTGGTCACGCAGGTGGGGAGGCCTGACGATGGGACTGATACCACCGGTTTCTTCAATACCGAGTATTTCGTCGACCTGAAGCCGAAGAATCAGTGGCGATCCGTGTTCCAGGAAGATAAAGACGAGTTGATTGCGGCGATGAACCGGGAACTCGTGAAGTTTCCCGGCGTGCTTTGGAACTTTTCGCAACCGATTTCGGACAACGTGGAGGAAGCCGTCAGCGGAGTGAAGGGCGAGCTGGCCGTCAAGGTTTACGGATCCGATCTTCGTTTGCTTGAAAGCAAGGCTGAACAGATTGTGAACGTAATGAGCCACATCTCCGGCGTCGAGGACCTTGGCTTGTTCCGGGTTCTCGGTCAACCAAATCTGAATTTCATAGTCGACCGCCAGAAGGTGGCCCGATATCAGTTGAATGTGGCCGATGTTCAGGACGCAATCGAAACCGCCGTAGGGGGAAAAGCAGTGAGCCAGGTGCTGCGAGGCGAGCAGGTATTCGATCTCATGGCCCGCTACCTGCCGCAGTACCGGGATACTCCCGAGGCGATTGAGAATATCCGGCTTTTGTCGCCAAGCGGCGAACGAGTATCGCTGGCCCAATTGTGCGACGTGAAGACACTGGACGGCGGATCGGAGATTTATCGCGAATCGAATTCGCGCTATGTCGCGATCAAGTACAGCGTCAGAGGGAGGGATCTGGGAAGCACCGTTCAAGAAGCGATTCAGAAGGTGAATGAGCAAGTGAAGTTGCCGGCCGGATACACGATTGACTGGGCGGGTGAATACGCAAGCGAGCAACGGGCCAACAAGAGGCTCGCCATTATCGTTCCGATCACTATTGCGGTGATTTTCTTGTTGCTCTATTCGATGTTCGGATCGTTTAAGTGGGCGGCTTTGGTGATGGTGACGGTTTTGCTCGCGCCTATTGGGGGGTTGTTCGCTCTTTACTTCACAGGGACGCATTTTAGCGTTTCTTCGGGTATCGGCATGTTGGCGCTGTTCGGCGTGTCGGTACAGACCGGCGTCATCATGATCGAATACATCAACCAACTTCGCGCGCGCGGGCATTCGGTTGAAGACTCGGCTGTGGAAGGCGCGGTGCTGCGATTGCGGCCGATCATGATGACGATGTTGGTAGCTACTTTGGGATTGCTGCCGGCGGCGCTATCGCGCGGGATCGGTTCGGACTCTCAGCGGCCTTTCGCGATCGTGATTGTAGGCGGGCTGAGCGCGACGCTGATTATGAGTATTTTCGTGCTTCCGACTCTTTATGTTTGGATCGCGCGGGATGGCGACGTGCTGCCAGCGGTCGAGCCTGGATTTGAAGAAGAGTAGCGGGCGCGATTCGCGAGTCAGAAGGCACTTAGAGCGCAGGACCGCTGGTCAAGCAATTATTTGGTTGTCAAAAAACTCTCAAAGCACCTTTCAGGCAGCTTTGGGCAGCGGTTGAATTGAACTTTTTCGCTCGACGGCTGGATTTTGCCAAACGAACTGGCCGGTTGGGTCAGGATTCTGGCTGTTTTGCGAGACGAAGCCAGATTGGGCAGTCGTTTTGTTGCGTGCTTGCGAAACGAAGCCAGCGCGTTGCTTCTTGAGTCGGATCAGGGTGTCGAGGGCTTTGTGGAAGGCACGGTAGTGCGTGGTTTGATAACGCAGGAATAGCGCGAGCCGCTTTTCATCCAGTCCGTCTTCGGTGAGGCAATCGTTCTGGAGACGAATGGCGCGTTGCTCCAGCCAGTAGGACTGGGCCATTTCGTTGATTAAAAGCTCTTCGGTGGTGTTGGCGGGCTGATGCTCGTCTAATAAGTCTTGTATGAGCGCTTCGAAGGCGGCCGGATCTTCGCCGGGAATAATCAGAGCGCCGGAAGCGAGGCCATGCTTCAGCGAATTACGGGACGAAGCCAATTTGCCCTCGATGGAGCAAGGGCCGGTAGAGTGCAGCGCGTTCTGCCGGTTGATTTCAGCGCGGCGTTCTGGAGAAAGTGCGGGTGCAGTCATAGATATGCCTGGAGAGACGATAGCAGCAGCGCGCGGGCGGCCGAGGTGTTTTGGACCAACTTTCGGGTGTAAGCAGTTGAAGCTAATGAGCTGGGGATATTTTCTCGATTGGTGAATCCCCGCGGCGGCGGGCCACAATGGGCCATGAAAACGGATCGGTGCATTGTCGGATATTGCAACACACCAATCGCTTCGCTTATCGCTCAGAGTCAAGAATACGTTTGGAT
>JAFASD010000117.1 GCA_019244945.1 Acidobacteriaceae bacterium
TGCGATCCAGGCGCTGGAGGCGAAGAACGTGCTCCAGATATTGGCCGAGCCAAATCTTCTGGCTACGAGCGGACGCCAAGCGAGCTTCCTGGCCGGCGGTGAGTTTCCATTTCCGACGATCCAGGGCGGCGCATCGGGCGTCGGACAAATCACGGTCCAATTCAAGGAATTTGGCATTCGACTCAATTTTCTGCCTACGGTTACGCCCCGAGGCACAATAAGGCTGGTCGTAACTCCCGAGGTCAGCTCGCTCGATTATGGGAACGGCCTCACGGTCAGCGGGTATACAGTTCCCGGATTAGCTACTCGACGGGTCCAGACAGAAGTTGAATTGGAGAATGGTCAGAGTTTCGTGATTGCCGGTCTGCTCAACAACCAAGTGATCGAAAACCTGAACAAGATTCCCGGGTTGTCCAGCATTCCTTTGCTCGGGAAACTGTTCGAATCGCGTTCTTTGCAGAAGAACAACAGCGAGCTTCTGGTGATCATTACACCGGAGCTGGTACCCCCGATTCCAGCGGGGCTCAAGCCTCCTGATGTAAAGATGCCGCTTCCGTTCCTCAAGGGAACCGCTTCGGCTGCGCCCCAGAATCCGGGGCCTGGAACGACGGGCGCGGTGAATATGCCGCCGAAGCTCGAGTCCTTGCCAGTGGAGCAGCTCAAGAACCAGATGCAGAGTAGCGCTCCGGGCAGCGGCTCGAACACCAGTCCGGCTCCGGCGTCGCAGACCTCCCCGGCGGCCCAGACCACTCCACCGGTGCAGGCCCCTGGCGCGCTTCCGCCTGCGGCACCCACTTCCAGCAATCCGGTTGGTTCGCAGAGCTCCAATGAGTGATTTCAACTTGCCATGAGTGTTACTAGGTTACTGCTGTACATAAAAGAAGAAGGCCTGCTTCAGGAGACAATCGAGGCGCTGAGGCAGCCGCCCAATCACATTCCCTTCGATCAGCACGATTCGGACTGGCCGGCGCTGCTCGAGCGCATTGCAAAAAGCAAGCCGGAAGTGCTGTTATTGGATCTCTCGGCTGTGCCGTCGGAGCTCAATATTGCGATGCGCCAGCTGCGCTATTATTCGCCGCGGCTTAAAGTAGTGGCGCTGCACTCAACCGCCGATCCGCAGATCATCTTGGGGGCGATGCGGGCAGGCGCGAACGAGTTTCTGAATTCTCCCCTGAAGGAGACTCTACAGCCAGCCATCGAACGCCTTCTAAGCTCGCCGGACTTCGAGAGTCCGTCACCCGTCACGCGCGGGAAACTGATCGGATTTTTGTCGGCCAAAGGCGGTTGCGGAGCGACGACACTCGCGTGTCATGTGGCGTACGAGCTTCAAAACCTCACCCGGAAGAACGTGCTTCTGGCAGACCTTGATTTGACTTCCGGGCTGGTTGGGTTTCTTATGAAAACCCCGAGCTCTTACTCGATTCTGGATGCGGTGAAAAATCTCTCCCGTTTGGATGAGAGCTTGTGGAAAGCGCTCATCGTCGAACATAAGCCCAACCTGGCGGTGATACCCGCTCCCGCTTCTTATTCGCGGTGGGACCATCCGGATGAGAATCAATTGCGGCAAGTCCTTCAGTTCATGAGGACCCAGCATGATTGGATTGTTCTCGATCTTGGCCGCAGTCTCAATTCAATTGCGACGGCGGTTTTGGACGAAATCGACCAGCTGTTTCTGGTTTCGACTCTCGAGGTGGTAGCGCTTCACGGACTGAAGACTATTGTCCATGGTCTGTTCGAGCAAGGCGAAAAATTGCAGTTGGTTCTGAATCGCACTCCAAAAATGATGGATATCAGCACTCAGGAGCTGGAAAAAATCCTGGGGCGCACGCTGTATGCCGCCCTTCCGAATGACTACATGGGTCTGTATCAGTCGTATTCGAGCGGCAATCTGCTGAACTCGAACAGCGGGTTGGCGCAGCACTTTGCCTTATTGGCCTCCAAAATCGCCGGGCTTGCGCCGGCCAAGTCGAAAAAGAAATTTGCCTTATTTGGGTGATGGACCATCTATGCTAGCTGCCGATACAGTTCGAAACGATGCGCGGGCAGGAGAAACCGCACGCCCGTTAGGGACGCGGGATGTATCCTCCCCGCAGTATCAGGAACTCAAGTTTTCCATTCACCGAAAGCTGCTCGATCGAATCAATCTCGAAGCGGTCTATTCGATGCCGGGCGAACGAGTGCGGCAAGAGATTCGTCCGTCCGTCGCCAAGCTGGTGAATGAAGAGAAGACGCCGCTGAGTTTGGCCGAGAAGGACCGGCTGATCGAAGAAGTGCTCGACGAGGTCTTCGGATTGGGGCCGCTCGAACCTTTACTCCGGGATCGTACTGTCTCGGACATTCTGGTCACCACGCCGCGCCTCATTTATGTGGAACGGGGAGGAAAGCTCGAGCGGACCAGTATTGAATTCAAGGACGATGCGCACCTGATGCGCATCATCGAACGCGTGGTATCGCGCGTCGGACGCCGCATTGATGAGTCGTCGCCGATGGTGGATGCGCGGCTGCCGGACGGCTCGCGCGTGAACGCAGTCATTCCTCCTCTAGCGGTGGACGGGCCGCTGCTCTCGATACGGCGGTTCGGAAGCGACCCATTGCAGCCGGCCGATCTGCTTCGCAACCAGTCTTTGACCGAAGGCATGCTGGAGCTGGTGAAAGCCTGTGTTCGCGCGCGGCTCAACATCATCATTTCGGGTGGGACCGGCGCCGGCAAAACGACGTTCTTGAACATGCTTTCAGGGTTTATTCCGTCCAACGAGCGCATCGTCACGATTGAAGACGCCGCGGAACTGCAGCTCCGGCAAACCCACGTGGCGCGGCTTGAAACGCGTCCGGCGAATCTCGAGGGGAAGGGCGCGGTAGTCCAGAGGCATCTTCTCATCAACGCGCTTCGCATGAGACCGGACCGCATTATCGTGGGCGAGGTGCGTGGCGAGGAAGCTCTCGACATGCTGCAAGCCATGAACACAGGTCATGACGGCTCTCTCACCACCATTCACGCCAATAGCCCGCGTGACGCCATTAGCCGTCTTGAAGTCATGATCGGCATGGCGAGCGGAAATCTCAGCGTCCGCTCCATCCGTCAGCAGGTTGCGTCTGCAGTGGATGTCTTTGTGCAGAACTCGCGGTTGGCCGACGGGAGCAGAAGGGTGACCTATATCACCGAATGCGTCGGAATGGAAGGCGAATTGGTGACCACTCAGGACATCTTCGTTTTTGAGCGTACGGGTGTGAATAGTGAGGGACGGGTTACGGGACGCTTTCGTCCCACCGGAGTTCGGCCGAAGTTTAGCGAGAGATTAAAGGCCGCTGGAATTGAGTTGCCGCCACATTTGTTTCAGAACGTGGTGGAGGTTCGCTAACGCATGGCGCTCGCGTTTGCCCTGTTCATAGCCGTTTTTCTGATCGTGATGGTGTGCGTTGGTCTCGGGTTCTCTTATTTCAAGCTGAAGCAAAAGCAGCAAATTCGCTCGATGCTGAATAAAGCTGAGGAGACGCCGGCTGAACAACGCAGTTCGCAACTCCTCCGGCCCGCGGAAATCGAAGATGTTTTGGCCAAAATGTTGCGGCGCTTTGAGTTCATGGCGCGCTTGAATGTCATCCTCGAGCAGTCGGGCAAGAATTGGACGGCCAGCAAGTTGATTTCGATTTCGTTCGTCGCCTGCCTTCTCGGGGCAGGGCTCGGATGGAAGCTGCGTCTGATGGGCTATCCTGAGCTGGGCGCTTGCGCGTTGGGCGCATTGGGGGCGGTGGGGCCGCTGTTTTTGGTGCTGAGAAAGCGCCGGAAAAACATCGCTGAATTTGAGGAGCAATTCCCGGAGGCGCTCGATTTTTTATCAAGGTCCATGCGCGCCGGCCACGGCTTCACAATCGCTCTCGAAATGCTTGGGACGGATTCGCCGGATCCACTCGGCTCCGCATTCAGAAGGGTATCGAACGAGTTGCAATTGGGCTCTTCGCTCGAAGTCGCGCTGAGCAAACTAGTGAACCTGGTGCCCCTCATTGATGTGCGCTTCTTCGTGTCCTCCGTCTTGCTGCAACAGGAGACGGGGGGTAATCTCGGGGAGATCCTGACCAAACTGTCTCATGTGATCCGGGAGCGCTTCCGGCTGAAAGGGCAGGTAAAAGCAGCGAGCGCTCACGGACGCATCACGGGTACCGTTCTAGTGCTGATGCCGCTTGGCGTAACCGGGTTCATGATGATGGCCACTCCCCAATATCTGACTGAGCTCGCCGCCGATAAGACCGGACGGATGATGATTTACGGCGCCATTATCGGGCAGATCATCGGCTATTTCTGCATCAAAAAGATCGTCAACATAAAGGTCTGAAGCATGGGCATTTTCTTCGCGTTCCTGATGTTCTTTCTGTTGATGGGAGTGATCTCGGTCTTTGGGTATCTCCACTACGTCAAGCCTTCGAGGCTGCTGGATCAACTGGCGACCACCACCTCGGATGCAATTCCCGCGCGTCTCACCGAACAAAAGCGAAAGGATGGGTTTTCGTTTGGGCAACTGTTCATTCCTATCGGCAATTTGCTTCCGGTTTCGCCGCAAGATGCGTCTGCTACCCGCGAAGAGTTAGTTGCAGCCGGATTCCGTTCGAGCTCGTCCGTAGCCGTTTTTTACGGCGTCAAAATTGTGTTGGCAACCGTGCTCGTTTTGCTCGCTCTGATGTTTCGCGAAAAATTGAGCACCAATCCGCTCCTGCACATAGTCATGCCGGTCGCAGGGGGCGGAATCGGATATTTTTTGCCCGCCTTCATCTTGGGACGCCTCGCCAAACGGCGGCGGGAAAGAATACGCTTTTCTCTTCCAGATGTGCTGGATCTGATGGTGGTTTGCACGGAGGCCGGATGCGGTCTGGATCAGGCTATCGTGAACGTCAGCCGGGAGCTCAAAACTGTGCACCCAGACATTGCTGAAGAACTCAAGATTGTCAACATGGAGATTATGGCAGGAAAGAGCCGGGCTGATGCGTTGCGAAATCTGGGACGCCATACCGCGGAAGAAGAGACCAAGAAGCTAGTTGCGATTCTTATTCAGACTGATCGATTCGGAACAAGCATGGGCGAAGCACTCCGAACGCAATCGGATTTTCTTCGAATCCGGCGGCGCCAGGAGGCAGAAGAACGCGCAGGCAAAGTCGGCGTGAAATTAGTCTTTCCGATCTTCTTTTTCTGTCTTCCTGCGCTACTGGTGGTCACCGCTGGTCCGGGAATTCTTCAGCTGTTTAACAATCTGTTCCCCATAATGAATAGCTTTCGTTAATAGCAAGTCGCCTAATAAAGTCCGTGGCGGGTGCCGATGTGAGTTGTGACAGGCGCTGCGAATAACTACGCGCCTGGAGCACTTCTTCAACGGAGGCTCAGTGTTTTCGAAAGGAGAAAAGCATGGCCGATATGACAGTGCAGGCCCTTATCTGGATTGGAGCGGGGACCCTGCTGGTGTTTTACCTGAAACGCCGCCGCAAACGCAAGACGCTTCCGTAGAAGCAACCGAGCTATGGCCGGAGCCGGCGAACTTCAGCGTCTGCTGGTCAAAGCACAGAATACTGACGGCGGTTGGGGATACGAAAATGGCAGTTCATGGACCGAACCGACCGCCCTCGCTCTTCTGGCTCTTTCAGCGTGGAGGGTGGAGGGCAGCGCGTTTGATCGCGCAGGCGACTGGCTGAAACGTACCCAGAGAGCGGATGGAGGGTGGCCACCCGCACCATCGGTTGGGATCAGTACTTGGGTGACCAGTTTGGCCACGCTTGCCCTTTCTGAGATCGAGGGGGCCGATGATTTCTGCCGCCGTGGAATCCAATGGCTTGTCGGCCAAATCAAATCACCGCTAAATCCGATCGAGTGTCTCGCTTTTCGAATGCGCGGACTGCCGTTGCCCCTTCAGCCAACGGGAGGCTCCCCTTTCTTTCCGGGAACGGCGGCATGGGTTGCTCCTACGGCAACATCGATCCTGAGCCTCGCCGATTTCGCTCGAAAGGCAGATCAACAAAATCTCATATCCCACATCAAAGATGCCCAAAGATATCTGGTTTCGAGACGTTGCCGAGACGGCGGCTGGAATCATGGCGGCTCGAAGTATAGAAGTGAAAATGCCGGCTCTTATCCGGAGACTACCGGTTTGGCCCTGCTCGCTCTCTACGATCTGCCTGATTCGGAACTGGACATTTCCCTCAAGCGCGCCCTGCACTTTCTCCAGTTTCCCGGTTCCATTGAGGGCTTGTCCTGGTTACAGCTTGGGCTCACCTGCCACGGAATGGATGTGCTCGACAGTAACACCGATCTCGAGTGCCGGACGGCGCGAGATGTTTCTCTTCGGCTGCTGGCTTTGGCCGCGCAAAGCCGGACTAACAAATTTCTGATTCATTCGTGAGCGGCAGAACCATGGGTGAGGTGAATCGGCGTTATTTCTTCTTTGGCTGTTTCGGCTTTGCGGCCGCATGTTCGAGGAGTGGCGGTCCACGCAGCCCGCGTGTTTCTATCGTTCGCGCTAAGTCCTATTCGGCCGATCTCGAGGACGTGTTCCGGCGGATCTTAGTCGAGCACCAGGTTCCGATCAGAGGGCGTCGCGTTCTGCTCAAACCCAATCTGGTTGAATTCAGCTCCGAAAACCCCATCAATACGCATCCGCTGTTTGTCGCTGCTGCGGCCGAAGCGTTCCGCTCCCTGGGCGCACGAGAGGTCCAGATCGCGGAAGGACCTGGTCATCGACGCATGACGCTGGATCTGGCATCGGCCGCCGGATATTTTAGCTCCATTGCAGGATTTGAAAAGGATTTTACCGATCTTAATCTTGATGAAGTGAAGCGAGTTCCGCTGGCGCATCCCTTCTCGACTCTAACGGAGCTTTACTTACCGCACACTGCGCTCGCTTGCGATCTTCTGGTCTCCTTGCCCAAGATGAAGACTCATCATTGGACGGGCGCCACTCTCTCCATGAAAAACCTTTTCGGGTTAGTGCCGGGAGGCGTTTATGGTTGGCCTAAAAATCCGCTGCACTGGGCGGGCATTGACGAGTGCGTGGCCGATCTTTATTACCTCTTTTCTCGGCAATTCTGCCTTGTGGACGCAATCGAAGCAATGGAAGGAAATGGTCCAATCCTCGGAACCAGAATCCGTCCCGGGGTGGTTGTTGCAGGGAGGCATCCGCCTAGCGTAGATGCGACTTGCTGCCGCATTATGGGCATCGACCCGGAAAAGATCAAATATCTGGGCTTTGTTGCAAAACGCTCCGGTTGGTCAGTGAATTCCGCTCACCAGCTCGGGGAGTGTATCCGATCCGTCAAGACTCGATTTCAGCTGATTCCAGATCTCGATTACCTGCGTTTAAATGACGCGGCCTGAACACTGGGAATCTTACGAGGAAGAAATCAGATAAACATCTCCTCGTCCGACGTAGCATGGTCCACCGTCGGACGACGGCTTCGCCCCAAATGGGCGAATGCGGTTCGAACGCCGCTGAGGATGCCGTGGACCTCGCGAATCGGCCGGAGTACGCCGGATTGAACCGTAGAAACAGTCTGCTGAACTCTCGTCATGCTGTCGTCCAGCACCATTTCCGCGCGTTCCATTTGTACCTTGGCGCGGGTACTCGCGTCAGTCAGCAGCTCGTCCACTTTGGCGAGCTGCTGTTTTGTGACGTCGAGGATAGCGCCACTGGTCGTGCCTATCTTCTCGATGTGCTTTTCAACGTTCTCCGCGATGCGGCGGCTAGCGGCGACAACCCCTTGTGCTTGCGGAATGATCGGGCTGACTTTCTCCTGCAGCTTGCGCATAGCGATGAAAACACCAATTAGCGTGGCAGCCTGAATGAGCATCGCTATCGCCGCCAAAGCGACAAAGATTACGAGCAGAATGAGAAGGGTGTTCTGGTCCATTTCAGCGCGTATCCTGATCGAATCAAGACTCGCTAAACGCTCTCTGGTGAATTGGCCCCCGTTGTGCCGGTTCCGCTCGTAGCCGATTTGACATCACTGACTGCGTCCCGGTATGCCTGTTTCCCCGCTTCGACAGCGGCGTTCAATGTGTCCTTTTGACGAGCAACGGTCGAGCGGCCCTTTTCATATAAATCGGAGGCCGATTGTCTCATATCTTCGGTGCGCTGGCGAACATACTCTGAGCCTTCCTGCGCCCGGTTTTTCAAATAGTCGGCGCCCTCCCCCGCTTTATCTGCGATCAATTGGCGCGTTTCCTCGCCTGTTCTGGGCGCCCAAAGAATTCCGGCCGCTACGCCGATCCCTAGCCCCAGTAAAAAGTAGCCGAACCCGCTTTTTTCCTCCATATCAGTCTCCTTACCCGATTTAGTGATATTGCGGCCTTTCGCTCGCAAATGCTCACCCTGTAGAGCATGGTACAGTAGCAAACGTTTCAGTAAGATGGCTGTGCGGGGAAAGCTGAAAAAGCTCGATCGCGAGGGATTGTGGGATTACGCTTTGCGCGTCCTGAGCCGAAGCGCGCAATCCTCCGGGGCGCTGAGGCAAAAACTTTTTCGGCGCGCGGAATCCGCAGAAGATGTAAACGCCGCGATGGCGAAGCTGAGGGAGTACGGTTTCGCCGATGACCAGAAATTCTCCGAGACCTTCGCTTCGTCGCGTCTCCAAAATCAGGGCTTTGGACGATTTCGTGTGCAGCAGGAATTACGGGCCAAGCGCGTCGCTGCGCCTGTTGCCGAACGCGCGGTCGACAAGGCTTTCGCCGGTGTCGAGGAGGCGGATCTTATCGAGCGCTTTCTGGCCAGGAAGTACCGCGGCAAGAATCTCCCCGAATTCCTGAAAGAAGAGAAGAACCTGGCCAGCGCTTACCGCAGACTCCGAACCGCGGGTTTCAGCAGCAGCGGCTCTATTTCCGCTTTGAAACGATATTCAAAGCGCATAGACGATTGGACCGAAAGCGCAGAAACCGAAAGCTGAATTCTAGAATTTGACCTGCGGCACTTTCTTCTCTTCCTGGGTCGTTTTAAAGTAGGCGTCGTCGCGGTTGAACCCGAAGAGCGAAGCAGCAATATTTTTCGGGAATAGTTCGATGTCTGTGTTGTACTTCTTTATCGCTTCGTTATAATCCCGGCGGTCCACCGCGATGCGATTTTCCGTGCCCGCCAGTTCATCCTGTAAGCGCAAGAAATTTTCATTCGACTTGAGCTGCGGATAGTTTTCTTGCAGTACCAGAAGCCTCCCAATGGCCCCACTGAGCTGATTATTAGCGCTGATCTCGTCTTGTTTGCTGTGCGCGCCCAATAACGCGGCGCGCGCATTCGCAACTTCGCCGATCACGGTCTGCTCCTGCTTTGCATACCCTTTCACCGTCTCGACTAAATTCGGAATCAGGTCGGCTCGGCGCTTCATATCGTTATCTACTTGCGCCCACCGGCCATCGATTTCGTTCCTCTCCGTGACAAACTGATTTTTTTCGCCCATCAGTTGGCCGCCAAAGATCAAGATAACGAGCACCAAAACAGCTAATACAATCAACGCGCCCTTCATGTCCTTTGCTCCTGTTCTCTGTGAAGCGTGGCTCGTCAGCGATCCAGCTTGTCGACAAAGCGTACCAACGCGTCCATTTCACTCATATACTGCTCGAGCAGCGCTCGGGTATCCGCTTTCGAGCGCTTGTTTGC
>JAFASD010000139.1 GCA_019244945.1 Acidobacteriaceae bacterium
GCGAATGCTCCCTCTCGCTCTCCTGGTTTCTTCCCTGATTCTGCTGGCGATCGGACCTCGTCACGATTCAGGGATATTAGGACCGCTCTTGACATGGGGCGCCTCCGCCGTGCAGTTCATGCTCGCAATAGCGCTTGTCTGGATCGGCGCGCACGAAAGCATACCGGTCGGCAGGCTGCCGAGGCATATCGTTTACTCCGCGGCTATCGCCGCATCTTTGGTTGTTGTATTTATCAGCCTACTGACCTTCTCGGCAAGTCCTGTAAACGAACCTATCCTGCGTGTCCCGCCACGGGTCAACGAAATGCTGCGTGTCTCGCCATGGATCATGGGCTTCGTCTGCGGGATCGGCAGCACGATAGCCGGCGGAATCCTGGTCCTGTTGTTCAGTTGGATGTTTCGAAAATCGCTTGCGGCGCGGCCAACTGTGGCGGGTGCCCTGTATGGCGCAGGTGCGGGTCTCGCGATCAATGCCGGCTGGCGTATTGCATGCCCGGTTTCGACTCCTTGGCATACGCTCGGAGCGCACGGAGCGGCGATCATCGCCACTGTGATCTTAGGAGCACTTATCGGGCGATTGTTGGGAAACCGCAGATTGCATGTCGGACGCAGACGTTCTCAGATAGGCCGATGATCGGCTGCAAGTTAACTCTGATTATTCGCCGCTGCTTCCCTTTGACCTTCCACGAGAAACACGTGAAAGTCCGTTGCCAACGGCTCAGCATTGAGCTGTCGCAACATGAGCGCGAGTTGACCTCGATGGTAGGTGGAATGGTTCACTAGGTGCTGCATCACGTGGCTCAGCCTCAGGTGCGTGGCGCGAAAAGGGACTAGCTTATCGAGGGATTGGTCTGTCACGCTGTTCACGAACTCGGCCTGTTCCTTTTCCACTTCTGCCCACTTGGACTGCACCGTCGTGACGTTCGGAAACGCATCCGGATTGAAGAGTACTTCTCGTCGTTCCCTCAGTTTTGTCAACACCGTTGGGCTATTCGACGCCTCTTTCCAGAACGAAAGCCAAATCCAAGCGCCGCCCAACATGTGTACGAGCGTATCTCGCACGGAATGAAAGCTGCCCCCTAAATCACGGGTAAACTGTTCTGGAGGGAGCGTCGAGACAGCCCGCAAAGCGCGGCTATTGGCCCACCGTTCGTACTCGTACAGCAAACGAATGTCATCTTTCGTCATTAATGCCTCTCTGATTAAGAAGGGACTTCTCACCATTTGTCAAATCCGGCTGGGTGGCTCGAAGCTGCCCAGTCACCATCTACTTTTCGAGATTTGAGAACTATCCGAATGGGATTCGTAAACACTGGGCCGTTGCGAGGGTAATGCCGCCTTGGCAGCGTTCAACCTCCATATAGTGGCCTTGTGCGGGTACAAACCCCAAAGCAATAGTCGCCGACTATCTCGCATAAAGTGCGATTCTGGCCGGCTAAAAGGCGGGATACCACGGACCTGGCAAGGCGCTAGTCGATTTCAAGGCTTACGGAGCTAGGCTCCAATAGCCCGGGCGGGCTCGAGTGATTGCGCCGGGAACATTTGGCAATTCGATCTCAATTTTGTGGAACGTTGACGTTTCATCGCTGGCAGGCGTGAAGGATAACAGGTACCGATTATGAATGTCTTTGCTCAACAGCATCAAATCACGCTCTAACCCGGCCTTGGTCTGAAAACCAAACCGTTTGCCGCCGGTCATGTCCACCAACGTGTTCATCGTGTTGCGCTTGGCCAGTCGCACCAGCTCAACCATTCCCTGCAGGTAGTCGCCCGTCGGTTGGTACTCGTCTGCCTTCATCGTAAATGGCGTGATCAGCTTCGAGTAGTTCATGCAGTACACTGTCGTCCCGGTCCGCTGCAGCTTTTGCACAATGCTGTCGAGCGGAATCTTGCTGCCACGATCTTTTGCCTCTCCAATAATTAGAATATTGTGGCGACTGCCTCCGGATTGCGCCGCAAGTAGGTCGAGAGATCGGTCCACAGCGTCCAGCATGTGGCCCGTCGTTGCGTCGACTGCTTTGAGGTGGGAGAAGGCGCTGCTTATCTTCTCAGCATCGGATGTGAAGTCCTGAACGAGTTGCACACTGGCGTCATAAGTGACCACAGCCGCTTTCCCATTAGCTCCGACCACCGCGAGGGGAATCATCGCACCGATTTTCTTGATCTTTTCGACGGCAGCCAGCGACATGTTGCTAGTTTGTACAACAGCTACAAGCGAAATGGGCGAAATACCAAACTCAACAATGTCCACGTTTATTTGCCGGCGCTCCCCGTTGTCAAGCAGTACGAAGTCAGTCGCGGCCATACCCTCAACCGGGTTGCCGTTTTTGTCGGTGACGCTTACCGGGATCGTGACGAGAGGCACGGTTGCGCGAAGAGTCGTTTCCTGCGCCAGCATGCAGGTTGCCAATAGAACCAGGAGCAGCAGAAGCCTGTAAGTCGCCATCCGTTCTCAGTCAATTCTTGGTGTTCGCAGCCGGACGCAGACTGTCATTTGGCGC
>JAFASD010000260.1 GCA_019244945.1 Acidobacteriaceae bacterium
GGCCTCGATTTGGAAAGTGACACCTTCCGCGCGGCCATAGAAAAGTAAAAATATTTCTCTAGGCGCTTCACGAAGCGAATCCGCAATGTTCTGGAGCACATCAGTTAACGTTTGCCCCGTGAACGGGTGAAATAAGTAAATCACCGAAACGTCGGTTGGCACTTTGTAATCTCGGGCGTTAACCCGAATAATCCGGACATCCTGACAACGCAGCTTGGATTTGACAAGCTCGACGTTCTCGCGTGCACTGGCGCAAAGCTCGGGCGAGATTTCCACCCCAATCACTGATCGAAACGGATACGTTGCGGCCAGGCATAGAGCCCGGCCCATCCCACACCCGAAATCGAGGAACACGTCCTCGTCCGTACGAATGGGAATCGAGTTTAGAAACTTTCTAAAATCTCCATAACTTACGGGCTGATAGTAAACACAATCCTTTGCATCGGGCCCCAGCTGGCCCAGAGAACGGTGTCCCGACGAAGTAATCCCGAACTTCCTATCAAAATATCCATCGAGTTCCCGGTCGATCGCCCAAAACCATAGATGTCGCCACAAGCGGAGCGCCCTTGTAATCGTGCTAGCGGGCCAGGTAAATCTCAAGTGAATTTGTGTTCCACGAATAGCGGTATTATTCTGCCCTACTTTTGGTAGTGCATCTGCCGCGATGTACGTCTCGACAAAGCCTTAGCGAGTGTTCACCGGGATTTCAGAGAATGCCGGCCTCGGAAGGTATCGGCGGAAGCGCTGGCGCGGCCGGCCATACAGCACCTTGAAGAATATCGGACACATCAACACCGGAACCGTGAAGATCTGAACCAAGCCCAAAAGGCCGTGGCGGAAGCTCCAGAATTGGTCCATAAAGACAACCAGGTAAATGAAAAAAGCGAAGCTCCGAAGAGGAGTTCTGCGAAAATTTTCCAGAAACGCGTAGGCCCAACCCCAAGCCAGCATCCCCGCGAACAGGCCGATATGACCGAAGTTGGCGTAGAGCTCTGCGAGTATCCCGAAAGTCGAACTGGCCAAGCTTTCTGACCCGTAGATCTTATCGAAAGCCAAGTCATCTTCAAACACGCCGTTGCCATAAATCACCGGCTTGTCTGGAAAGAACTGCCGCGGCATGAAGATGTAACGAATTTCCCAGATCGTGCGGCCGTTCAGCAGATGGCCGGAATAGAAGTTATAGACCAGCGCGAACATCTCTCCATCGCCGAAGGTGTCCTTAATGGCGGTTTTTACGTTCGATGAGGAGGCCGTCTGGTTGGATCTGAGAAAGACCAGCCCTATGCCGGCAGAAAGTATCAAAACGATCGGCCAGTATCTAAAAATCGAGGAGTGCGCCGGGCTCCATAACTTCCTGATCACTTCGGGGCTCGCCAACAAGCAGACGGCCAACGAATAATCTACTAACTGGCCTCGGCCCCCAAAACCCAAAACAACAAGCAAAGCTGCTTCGATGAACAGGATTGACTTAGAGCCCCGAATTTTATAGATCAGCAGCGACAGTACCGCCGAATACGCGCAAAGCCCGAGGTACGAGTACAGAAGCATTCCCTTGTATTCAAACGCCACTTCCCGATGCTCAAAAATCTCTGTCCAGCCAAGAGTCCAAACCAGCCAAACCCAGATGACCAAAGCTCCGCCCGTGGTCCACAACCATGCCGGAAGCAGGCGGTCTTCCCGGATTTTTGTCTTCGCTGCCTTTTTAATCCAAGGGCTCCGCCACGTGTTAGATGCATAGCCAAGCAGGAATGCTAGAAACGCGAATGCCGACACGAGAACGACGACCGGGATGACGTCTCGCTGGTACTGCGCTGAGATTGCTATCCAATTCTCATCGACGTACCCCAAAATGGGCACTACGAAATAACAGATCGCGTAAGTCACGACAAAGATCCGGAAGATAGTAAAGCCCGAAGTTTGGGCGATCTCCGAGTCTTGCGCTGGACGTCCTATGGCGAGTTTAGGAAAACCGCGTTTGAGAACGGAAGGCTTCATGCTTTCTGGATCACTTTGGAAATTCAGACAATCTGCGCGGCCGTTCTTCTGTCGTATGCGCTCCCGCAAGAGGACCGGTACGCGTTTTCATATTCCCTGGCAATGTTGTCCCAGGACAACAAACGTTCAAAATTTTGGGCTGCAAATTTAGCCCGTTCCGCCGCTTGCACCCGGTTTTCGAGAACGTCATCCATGAGCTTCGCGAGCTTCTTCACATCGCCATATTCGGTAACGTGCCCCGCTCCAAACCGCTCGAGCAGTTCGCTGCACCCGCTGTTACCTGCCGTAATGACGGGGGTTCCACACATAGTCGCCTCGAAGGCAACCATCCCGAAGGATTCGGATCTTCCGGCGTAGACCACCACATCGGAATCGACAAATGCTTCGTTCTTTTCCTGTCCCGCGACGGCATCGAGGAAAATGACCGAATCCCGCAGCCCGGTTTCTTCAGCCACGCGGACCAGCGTGCTTTTGTATCCTTCGTCAGGACCGATAATCGCGACACTGCTTTCGGATCGATGACGGCTCAACGCAAACGCCCGAATGAAGGTTTCGATGCCTTTCATGGGGTGAATGCGACCCAGATAAGTCAGCAGATAGCGGCTCTGAATGCCGTGCCGCGATCGGAACGCGCCTCGCGGTGGAAGATTCTTGTAGTTGTCAAAATCCAGGCCGTTGTAGATAACAGCCAGCTCTTCTTTTCCTGGAGCAAAATAGCGGTACTGCGACGCCTCATCTTCAGAGGAAGCGATGCACAGCGCGCTTCCTCGGAGAATGCTCTTTCCAACTGATAGGTCGAACGCCTGCTTCGCCAGCACGCTGGTATTTGCGTGACGGAGTGTCCCCCGCGCCTGAATTACATAGGGAATGCCGTATTTCCTGCAGAAAAAACTAACCACGGTAGCCGGGAAACAGCGATAGCCATCCAGATGCACCACATCATAGTTCTTCAGTTCGGTTTGGCAAAAACGAATGATGCCTGGACAAACAAACAGGCCAAAGGAATTTGCTCCCACTGGAAACAACTTCTGGGTATTGAAGTAAATGACGTCGATACCGTCGTACAGTCGCCGCTCGGTTTGTTGGTATAGCTTTCTCGACTTACTCGCCAGGTTGGTGCAACAGACGGTAACCTCATGACCTCTACGGAGGAGCGATCTCATCAAGTAGTAAGCGCTATACACCGGGCCTCCCAAATCGGTGGCAGGCATGAATGCCAGGGTGTAATAGCAGATCTTCATGAATTATCTCGACGAATTCCCGCCCCAACTGACCGCGTACCGGTGTAGAGCTCGCGCCAGAGGACGCACCGGCTGATAGAGCCTGCGAGCAATGGTCGAGTACCGTCGCAGCGAAGGATTGACATAGAAGGCATGCGCCCATGTGTAGTCCCAGACCGCAAAATTTCCGACCAAGCGCCTCTTCCAGCCGCTTCGCGCCAATGCCCCGCCCGTCCATACATGGGAACTGTTGACGGTCGTCCAGTATTTACAGCCCTTGAATAGTTTCGCGTTATAACCGACTTCCGGGGATCGCAGAAAATTTCGCGTGTCCTCGGAGCGGATCTGCGCGCCTCGTTGAAACGACTTCACCGGCGTGATTTCGGCCGAAGGCGTATGGGAATAATCGTGCGCAGGCTCGACAGCGGTTATCGCCGAAGTCGCATCGATCACTTTAATGTCTCGGGTCAACGGATTGTAAACCAGCCACGGACTCCAATAGAACCGGCCGATCGCGAAGGACGGCATGTTAGGCCACAAGCCTTTGCGGAACACGAAGTAATCCGAATCGGTTGTGCCGTATCTGCCTTCCGCCGCAACTCGCGATTTGAGCTTCGCTTCCCAATCCGGATCATCGAAATCTATGGCTTCGGAAATGTCTATCCCGACAATCTTGCGCCCTACAACCAGAAACGGTTCTTCGGAAAGCGTTTTGCAAATGCGCTCGAGTGTTTCCGTGAAATCGCTCATCAGGATGATGTCGGCATTGACATAACACATGAGTTCTTTTCTCGACGCAGCTTCCGCAATCGCAAAAATGGAATTCACTAGCGGGGTTCCATATTCGTTTTGGGCCACGTTGGGAATGTGCAGCGCTCCGATCTCTTGCGCCATCTCTGCTGTGCCTTCATCGTCACCGAGCAGAATGATGTCGGGCCGGGGAGTGAGGCGGGTCCAGCTCCGAATCGCATTCTCCTGGATGATTTTGAACCGGCCGCGGAACGCTTTTGGCGTGGAGAATAGTGTCAGCATAATTTCTTTGTTACTTGGTGTTTCTCAGAACATATAAACCCAGCCCGTAACAGGCCGGTTCCGGCTGCTTTGAAAGCGCCACGCGCTCCTCGACGCGAACCCAGAGGTTTTCTTCGTTCTTGATCCAATTTTCGTTTTCCAAGATTTCCCAGCCGTCCAGCAGGCGAGGAAGCCGCTCGCGCCCGTAAACCCGATGTAGCGGAGCAGATACCCGATCCTGCCCAATCGGAATGGTCAGCAGCATGGGTTTCTGCGCCCGCAAAACGCTTTTGAGAACCGCCATTGCCTTCAAATCGCCATCCGGGTCTGTCTCGACGACTTCATATCTTCCGCTCATTCCGACATGCTCAATTGCCGAGACATTGATAACCAGATCGAAGGTATCGTCGGGAAATAGGTCTTTCAGAATGTCGCCTTGTACGAACGTGAGGGCTGGATGGAGGTAAGGCCAGCGAACGGCCATCATGTCCAGAGCCGTCACTCTGAATCCTTTTCGCGCCGCCGCGAGCGCCATCCACCCTGGACCGCTTCCGAAATCTAAGGCCGTCCCCCCGGTTTCCGGAATGTGCGCGACAATCCAGGAATATTCAATGTCGCGGTCCCCTTTCAAGTTCTTGGGAAGCTCCTCCGTGCTGACGAATTTGTCAACCGTCCAGTGATAGAGCCGCGCCAGTTTGGGTTCTGCTTTGAGAATGATTCGTCCAGCTAAATCCATGAGTTAATTGCCTGCTATTGAATAACCGCGTCCCGCTTCTCGGTGGGCACAGCGATCAGGTTTTCCCATTCCGGGTCGTAGTTCGCTTTCTGCGCGGCCGGATGGAGTAAACCGTTGCCATCGCTTCGGTACCATGCGTAACCGTGCGCGAGTAATAAGTCATAAAGCTCTGAGGCAAAGTACCCCCATGGCTTGGTCCTGATATCAGCCAATTCGCACAGAACCAACGGCCGAAGCTGGGTCAAAGTTTTCTCGGCTCCCTTCAAAAGGTCTTTTTCTCCCCCTTCGACGTCGATCTTGATGAAATCGCACGAGGCGACTGAATGCTTTGAGAAGTAGCTGTCCAGCGTGATCATGGGGACTTCGATAATCTGTCGCGGCGCTCCTTCGATGTCCTTCGCCGGAACACAGCGGCTGCTGTAAGATCCGCGTGAGTAGAGGCAGAGATGGAACTCAGTAACCCCGTCATAAGACCCCAGTGCCGAGCTCTCCAAAACCACATTCGAGCAGCGGTTTGACTGAACGTTGCGCTTCAACTTCTTGAACTCCGGGGATGCGGGTTCAAATGCAAAGACCCGTCCCGCGTCGCCGACACACTTCGAGAGCAAGAGCGTATAAATTCCTTGGTTCGCGCCGGCATCGACCACGGTCATGCCAGGCTGGAGAAAACGAGAGACAAAGCGCCATTCACCGGTGTAATAAGACGCTCGCCGCCTGATGCTGCTCGTAAGAACGTTCCATCCGATGATGTCTCCGTGAGCGAG
>JAFASD010000473.1 GCA_019244945.1 Acidobacteriaceae bacterium
CACGCCCAAGGGGAGTGCGAACGGAATCGTTGAGGGCAGCGCGTAGAGGAGAAGTTTCGTTATCACAGGAGGCGGCGCCGAAGTTTTCACGAGCAGCGAGGACAGGCGTTCAATCGTTCTGAGAAACAGAACGAATATGAATAGAAGTGTTCCTAGAGTGGCGCTGGTAAAGATCTCTCGAAAGATCGCTTTACTAAGAATGCGCATGAAACCAATCGGGCGATAGAAAGAGCTTAGTTTGCCACCGTAAAGCTGGCGGTTGTCGTCGAGCTTTGACCGCTACTCGATGTGGCGGTGACTCCGAGTGTATGGGTTCCGTCCGGCAGTAGCGTGGTGTCTACCAGGATGTTCCACCCCACGTTGGGACAACCGGGCTTTCCTGAGAAGACGGCGCACACGTCAGTCCGCGCGCCGCCGTAGGCCGCATTCGCGTAGGGAACGCCGTCGATTGAAATCGAAACGGTCTGGATGGGAGCATTGTCATCGATGGTCCATCCTCCGAAGTGCGCGACGGTGCCAGAGAAAGGACCGCTCTGCGAATTGGGTGTATCGATGTCCACCGTCATGGTATCGGAAGTGGACCAGTTCGCCACGGTGAAGGTGGTACTCACTCCCTGATGAGAACCGTCTACGGCGGTGACGAATACTCCGAGCGTGTGGGCGCCATCGGTTAGCTGAGTCGTATCCAGCAAATAGGACCAACCCACGTTTGGACACCCAGGCCTTCCCGGATATACGCTGCAAACGTCTGGCCGGGGGCTGCCATACGTCGCGGGAGTGGGCTGCGGCACACCATCGATCAAGATTTGCACTTCACTGACCGGCGCCGAGTCGTTCAACGCCCAGCCAGAGAAGAGGGCTAAACCCAGAAATGGATCACTGTTCGAGCTTGGCTGATCGACAAAAATCCTGGTTGGACCGTCTGGCATCGAATTCATCACCGTGAAGGACGTGCTTGCGGTGCCTTGCTCGCCCGTGCCGGATGTAGCCGTTACCTCGAGCGTATGAGAACCATTGGTCAGCAGAGTGGTGTCGAGAGTGAAATTCCAGCCTACGTTGGGACAGCCGCCAGCATTCGTGTAAACAGCGCACACGTCGTTCCTGACACCGCGCCAAGCAGTTCCCTTCAGCGCGCCATCGACGTAAATCTGAACGCTCGAGATGACCGTAGCGTTGTTGCTGACGGCCCAGCCTCCGATGGCACTCATGCCGGATAGAGGCGCGCTCTGCGAATTGGGAGTGTCTATATCAACCTGCATTGGATTGGTTCCCGTGAAGTTCGCAACGGTGAATGTCGTGCTTGCGGTCGAGCTCTGACCTGCAGCCGACGTGGCGGTAACGGCCAGCGTATGGCTTCCATCCGAAAGCAGGGTTGTGTCCAATCCGAGATTCCAACCCACGTTGGGGCATGCGGGACTTCCTGGGAACGCGCTGCAGACATCCGGGCGGGGGGCGCCGTATCCCGCGTTGCCGAGAGGCACGCCGTCAACGGAGATTTGAATGCTACTGATGGCGGCGTTTGAGTCGATAGCCCATCCGCCGATTCCGGTCACGCCACTAAGAGCGCCGGTCTGCGCATTGGGTGTATCGATAGAGATGTTCATGGAGTTCGCGGTTGTCCAATTGGCCACGGTAAAGCTGGTGGCGGTGCTGGCTTCCTGGCCGTTTACCGCTCGCGCAGTGATCTGCAAAATGTGCTTGCCGTTCGCCAGGTTGGTGCTGTTCAAGAGAGCGGACCATCCTACATTCGGACAGCCTTGCGCCTGCGGGAACACGGCACAGACATCCGGGCGCGACGCTCCGTAGTTCGCCACACCGACGGATGATCCATCGACCAATAGCGTGACGCTGCCGATAACCGCGTTGGTGTTAATCGCCCAACCGGCGAGCGAAATCGTGCCTTGAAGCGCGCCGTCCCTCGGGCCGGGCCGATCAATGGCCAGAGAGGTCGCGTTGTCCCCCGGCGGATTCGCGACGGTGAAGGAAGCGGCCTTTGTAAAATGCAAACCATCTGCACCATACGCTGTGATTTCCAAGGTATGGCTGCCATTTGCAATCCGGCTGGTGTCTAACAGATAATTCCAGCCCACTAAGGCTGGGGACGGGCAACCCGGTGCGCTAGAGAAAGCGCTGCAAACATCCGGCCTATATCCTCCATAAGCCGCTGGACCAACGACTACGCCATCCACCAGAACGTTGACATTGGTGATGAGTGCATTGGTGTCGATCGCCCAGCCTCCGATCGGCGCCATTTCGCTGAGAGGGCCGCTCTGCGCATTGGGTTTGTCGATGCTGATCAGGATTGGGCTTGACGAAGTACTGGAGGTCGTTGTTGTGGTGGTTGAAACCATCACTGCCGGGCCCACGGGAATGGTTACGGTATTGCTGATGAAAGCGTTTTGCGCGATGTAAACTTGTGTCGCATTGTTGTTGCCCAGACTTGGCGGAACGATCATCTGGACCTGGTAAACGCCATAAGAGCCTGCCGGCAAACCGGCGCCGACCACTTCGGCCGTTTGGCCGCCCATAGTAGCGGTTACGGTATTACTGGCGGTGTTAGGTTGCGTCCCTTCATATGGCGTTCCGGCGGTCGGGTTGGGTAATGCGTTTCCGTTCTCGTCGATTAACGTTCCCAATCCCGTAGCGTTTAGGGAAATCAATTCTCCGGGGGCAGCGGGGTTCGACGGAGTGATGGCGGTTCCAGGAGTAACGGCGCAGCAAGTGGAGCTGGTGTAAGCGGTCACCGTGATGGACGCGCCGCTATTGGTACTGCCCGAAATTGGTATGCCCGTTCCGGCTTGTCCACCTTGAATAGCGGTTAAAACCACGCGGTCGAAAGCTGCGCCCGCTTTTGCCGTGACTTGCGGATCGGGAGCGCCGTTGATCAGAGTCACCAATCCTTGAACGACGGTAGCCAAAGTGTCGCCGGTTTTTTCGGTGTATGTGTATGCTCGACCATTGACCGTGATGGTCGCCTGGTCCCCTGCTTTGGCGGTTCCGTCAATCGATACAACCGCGGTCGGATTCCCGGACTGGTGCAAGGCTCCGGCGGCGGGCCAAGGCCGCGACTGACCGGCATAACTCGGCGCGTTAAAAAGCCCGGGATTGGCGGGTGCAATGTAGACTCCGGTTGCATTCGTGGTGGTAACGGACCCGTCATTATGAACGGTTCGGACGTATACGCTGGTGCTGTTTCTGTCGGTGAATGAGAAAGGTACCTCGGCGACTACTTGCTTGTTCGAAGCGCTGAGCAGGGGCGCCGCAAAGCCATCCATAAAGACTTGGGCTCCGCCGAGGCTGGTGGGAAGGTTCCCGGAGAGCTTGGCGACAACCGGGGTGGTCGCATCCGATAGGTCAGTCCCGTTCACTTCGACCAGCATTCCGGGCGCGGCGGTAGCTCCGGTTCCGGCTGTCAGATAGGGTCCTGACGCAGTCGCCGCGAGATCGCTGTTGGAGGTGCTGGTGGCAAGAGAGATCGAATCGAACGGGAGATCGATACCTTTCGAACTCAGATAGATACTCGCGGTTCCCGTTCCCGCAAAGATCGCACTTACGTTGGGATCACCGCTGCCGCCGTTGATCTTGGCGACCAGACCCTGCGCGATGGTATCCGCGGTGTCGCTCTTTTGCACGGTGTAGGTATATGCCGTGCCAGCAATTGTGACCGTAACTGTGTCGTTGGCAGCGATGGTCGTCACTGAAATCGTGACAACACCCTCCTGCCGGATAATTTCACTTGCCCAATTGACGACCGAATTGGCGGGCAGCGGGGTATCGCCGGGCGTGAACATCAGCACGCGCCTGTCATAAGGATCGCTCACATAAAGGTTTGTACCGTCCCAGGCCAGCGAGATCGGTGTCGGAATGACATTAACAGCCGACGCATTATCGATGGTCGTGCTGGTAATGGTTTGGGTTTGACTGGAGATGACGTCACTCACGAAATCCGGCTGTCCGAGCACGCCGTCCGCAGTTGCGCCATTGGTGGTCGGAATCGAGCTGAAAATCAAGACACGATCATTCCCGCCGTCGGCAATATAAAGCCGCGTTCCATCAGAAAGCGCGAAGCGGGGTGTGTTCAGCGTGGCTCCGCACTCGAGACCCTCGGTTGTGTCGCCGGGGCACACGGCTGTGGAGTTATTCGCGACCGTGCCGGTCATGTCAGGCTGACCGACCTCGAGATCTGCGTTCTGATCTATCGTCCCAGGAATGCTATTCCAGATCAGCACGCGGTTGAAGCCCAAATCCGCGACAAACAGGTGGGTCCCGTCGGAGGTCACCGAAACCGGGTTGCAGAGCTCATTGGCGGACGCGACATCGGTCGTTTTGAGGGGATCGCAAGCGGCCTGCGTGCCTTTGTTGAAATTCGGCTGTCCAAGCACAAGAGTGGCCGGCTGATTATTGGTTGTCGGGATGCTATTCCAGATGAGGATGCGATTGTTCTGAGTGTCGGCGACAAACAAGTTACCGTTCTGGATCCAGACCCCTTCCGGACCGCTCATAGAGCTTGCAGTCGGCGGCTCGGGCGTGGTGTTGGTTGTGAAGCTCGCTTGCCCGAGGACGAGATTTGCGGGCTGATCCATTGCTGTGGGGATAGAATTCCAGATCAAAATGCGGTTGTTGTCCGTGTCGGCCACGGCTAGAATATGGCCGTCAGTTGCGATTGCGGTCGGAGTGTGCATCCATCCAGCGGTGATTCCACCTGACGTGTAGGGCGCATCCGCAGTTCCGGGATTTGCCGAGACATAATCGGCCTGGCCGAGCACGTTGCCAGCCGAATAGCCGCAAACATGACAGGAAGTATCTGACGAAGAAATGGTGGTTAGATCGGCATGTAGGGACGGAAATTCGCTTACTGGAAATACGAGAACGCGGTTGTTTTCGGGCGTTGCTCCGACTTTGTTTGAATCCGCGACGAACAGCATGCCGGCCCCGTACGCGACGCCACTAACGCCTCCCGTAATGTACTGCTGCGTGTTGGCTAATGCGGCAGTAAATTCCTCTTGGCCGATGACCGCGCGGGCCGCTTGCCCATTCGTGTAAGTTTGTGCCTCGCCTACTGCGGCGCACAACAGAATCAATGAAATTGTTTTGGGAACGCCCATGGCGAGTGGCCACAACCGGCGATGAAAGGGGGATCGGCGCCTTGTCGGGTATAGCGGCACACCAATCGCTTCGCTCATGGCTCCGAGTCGAGCTAATACGTCTAGATTCAGAAATATACGTTTACGCGTTTTCGAAAGATTGTTCAAAAAGGCCCCAAAACTAGCTCAGTATAACAGCGGGTGGGACGTGGTTCGGTGGCGCTCGGTTGCATGTGTATGACTCGTCTGGGGAAAGGCAGGTCAGGGACCTACGCTTACAATATGGGCGATGCCCCTCCTCGAAAAAGTCCAAAAAGATATGGTCGAGGCGATGAAAGCCAAGGACGAAGCCCGGCTGAGCGCCGTTCGGATGATCAAAACCGCTTTGAAGAAGCAGGAGGTCGATTCGATGAAACCGCTCAATGAAGCGACCGAGATGCAGGTCATGAACACGCTGCTGAAGCAACGGCGGGAATCAGCGGATCTCTTTCGGAAAGGTGGGCGGGAAGACTTGGCGCTGAAGGAAGAAGCGGAAATCGGGATTATCGAGAAATATCTGCCGGCCGCACCGACGGCTGAGGAAGTGGACGAAGCGGTCTCGGCGGCCATCGCCGAAACAGGCGCTGTGTCGCAAAAACAGATGGGTGCGGTCATGAAAGCAGCGCAAGCCAAACTCTCAGGCAAACGCGTGGACGGCAAAGCATTGAGCGATCTGGTCAAGCAGAAGCTGAGTTAAGTTTTCGCGTGCTAACCATGGCAACCCTTCCGCTCTTTCGGTTTGGGGAGATTGCCGCCGCAGGGGCCGATGTGGACGGACGGATCGGCTTGCTCGCGATCGATGAGGTCGAGCCAGGTATCGATTGACATGCGCTGAATTCCGCCGCCGCCGTGTTGCCGCCGCTCTTCGTCCTGGGTGGCCCAGTAGTATTCGGGCGGGATGCCATTTACAAAGTTGAGTCTGCGGCACACCATCTCGGGCGGCGGATCCATGGCTTGTCCTTCTTCGATGAGCTGGTCATTCGAAGGAAATAGGTTGGTAAGCGTCTGGCCGTTTTCGATGGTGATTTCGACGAACTGATCGAGAATCGGAATTTTGCGCAGTTTCTTCGGGTGGTACTGCCCTTGGAAGAGGATTTTGGCGCGACTGGGCGGAGAATTCATTTCCTCGATCTGTTTGGCGATGTGGTCGATCGTGGCGCGGAGTTGTTGCTGCGAGTTGACCATTTCGGCGAGCGGTCCGGAGATGTCCAGGTTGCGCTTTTGGGCTTTCTCCATCAGCTTGGTCATGGCGATTTCGTTTTTGCAGTGAACGCCCGAGACTTTGAACCATGCGGCATAGAGATCCTTTTCCGCGTTGTGGAGCTGTTTCTGTTCCTGCTTGCGGTTCTTCTTCCAGGCTTCAACGTCGTGCAGGGCGCGGCTGACGGCGCGCTCTGCGGCGGTCTTGTAGCGGAGGGCGAGCTGGAATTTTTTATGCTGCTCGGGGGTCCAGCCAGCGAAGGGAAATTCGGCTAGTTCTTGTTCAACTTCGTCGAACCTCCTGAGAGCGCGTTGTAGATACCATTTTTCGACGATGAGCTTTTCGACCAACTCAGTGGCGGCGAGGCTGTCGGGCTGGCAGCCGGACATCCAGCGATCGTGCAGATCGTCGAAATCGTCCTGGGACTCGCCGGGCAGGAGAAGCGCTTTGGAACAGCAGCCGTGGGTGCGGGCGTTCTGGCTTGAAGCAGCTTTGCCGTCTGGAGAACGCGGACCGGTGGAATAACGGGAATTGCCGTTGCTGCGATCGCGGGGAGTAAATTCCTGCGGCGAGAAATCGAGGTGTTCGTCTTCGGCGGTGAAGGAATCCATTGCTTCCCGATGCGAGTATGGGCGCGGGTTGGTGCAGCGCGCGGGCGGAATTGGCCGCAAGCTGTGGATTTTGCTTGGGGAATAAATTTGGGGAGTTTGGAAATGGGGGGGGTGGCGGTGGGTGGGTTGGGGAGGGTGCGCTTTTGCGAAACGAAGTGGAGAATGTTGTTTGACCCGTGGGTGGCCCGGTTGGTGCTGTTGAAAAACTCTCCTGCTGGGCTTCTGGGTCGCGGGTTGCCGGCAATTTGGATGGCCCGGCGCCCGGGCGCTATGGGCAAGATACGCCCGGATTTCTAAGGCCTTTCTGACTACCGGCGAGTAATCGGCAGGATCCAAGGTCCGGAGTTGATCAAAGCGCAATCACTCATTTCGGCAGCACGTTACCGGTATGGGCGTTTTTCGCGACCTTGAAGCGTCAATCCACGGGAAGCGCGTTTTCCGGCAACTTGGCATCGACCTGACCGATCGCTCGTCACGCAGACCCGCCGGCTTGATTTGTCGAGATCGCCAGTGGCTGTCGCAACAGAACAGGCACTTACTGCGATGCTGATCTAAAGAAATGGTAGGCGTGATACCGCAGCCCGTCTTTACCAAGCTGTCTGGCAGCGGTGACGAGGGGGCGCCACACTGAACTACCTTCCTGAACGATGTTTTTTTCTGATACAGTTGTAGCCTGGGTGTAACACTTATGGGCCCGGAGGGGACATTATGAATAAGATATGGCTTGTTTTTGCAATTGCACTCACGGCCGCATTTCCCGCATTCTCACAGACAAACGGCAACCAGGCAAGAAACAGTCCGCTAGAAGGCACGTGGGAGATGGTCTCCGGACAGCAGTTGCCCAAAGGTGCACGAGATATCAAGATAGTTTCGGGAGGGCACTTCGTTTGGGTTGCTTACGACATGGAGAAAGGGAAGCCGCTTTATACGGGCGGCGGAACTTACATTCTGAATGGAGCTTCCTACATCGAACACGTTGACTTCATGAGTGATGAAATCGCCGCCGGTATAGTCGGTAAGGACCAGCGATTCACAGTAAAGGTGGCCGGAGATACACTCACTCAAACAGGCGCTCTCTCGAATGGACAAAGTCTGTCGGAGACTTGGAAGAGGGTTAACTAATTCGCTTAGATATTGCTTATTCCGGGCATTCAACTACAGCGCTTCTGGGAGCGCCGCGTGATACTCTCACATTCCGTATGGGCTCCATCTCTGTTGCTTGCTACAAACCGAAGGCTGGGTGTGAAGACGCGCTTCTGGAATTGGTTCGGAACCACTTGCCCCGCTTAGGGCCGAGGGGCTGGTTACAGACCGCCCTTCAATTGTCATACGCGCCGGTGACGGGACAATCATTGAAGTTTTGAATGGGTGTCTCAGGAAGCCATCGCCGGCGCCCATAGCAATCCGGTGGTCTTAGATTTGTGGATGCACTTCGAAGCGGCTTCCACATACGCCATACCGTCAGATATCGCTGAATTCAGTAAGATGTTCGCGCACTTCGAGCCGATCTAAACGAGTGAGCGTCTCGATTGAGGTATGTAGGGCCTCCTCTCGCTTCTCATAAAATAACTGCCCGTCGACTTTTCTGCCGAATTGATAGAGGAGCGCTTTGGTGGAAATTACAACATCGCCGATGCTGAGGTGTTGCCCTTTCATCCCCGCACAGATCCCGAACCCAATCACCAGGACCGGGTTCCACCGCAGCACGAGCTTAGCCGTGAGAATCGTCGTCGCGGTGAGTCCCATCTCGCAGGCAGCCGCTGAGACGAGCCGATAGATGCCCCCAGAGCATTCGAAGTCGCACGACCTATACCAAATCGAATCGCTGGCCTCCTGCGGTTGCGACCAGCTGAATCGCGAGTCACACCAGAGCGGATCGGTCTCTTCCTGGAGCGCGGAAACAAACAGAATCGTGGGGTTAAGCGGTTGCGCCATATTGACTGCTCTTTTCAGCTGTGGCATCAGAGGCCGTTCACGCCCACCCTTCTCGCGGTTGAGATTCGATGCCAAATTCCTCCTACAAAGAGAGCTAAGGCGAATCGTCTTCGGTTAACCCCACTATCACTAATTTATTGCTTTAGACTCTATACTCATCACCTGGATGTATAGTCGGCATTGCGTAGATTGACAAATCGCGGTTCTCCAAACTCCTGTTAAATCGCCTTACAGGGAGTCTGCCTTGCGGCTACCGTTTTGCGTACCAACGATCTTCGGCGAGTTCGTGCCCGACCCATAACGAACCGGATAGAACATGCCTAACGGCCTCCCGTTTACGAATCGAGTTCGGATCAGTTTCTGTGTCGTCGGTCATCTGGACGACGGGAGGACAGGTCTTGGGAGTCGGCTTCGATGTCCGGATCGTGCGCCAAGCCCGAGCGCAGTATGCGGACCACATGCTCGTGTATGCGCACTGCTTGCTCACGACGAGAAATGGCGGCATGATCTCGCGGGTATACGGTGTGCGTTGTAAGTACCATTTTTAGACGATGAGCTTTTCGACCAACTCGGTGGCAGCCGGGATGTCGGGCTGGCAGGCGGAGATCCAGCGATCATGGAGATCGTCGAAGTCGTCCTGGGACTCGCCGGGGAGCAGTAGCGCTTTGGAGCAGCAGCCGTGGGTGCGGGCGTTCTGGCTGGAAGCGGCTTTGCCGTCTGGAGAACGCGGTCCGGTGGAATAGCGGGAATTGCCATTGCTGCGATCGCGGGGAGGAATAAATTCCTGCGGCGAAAAATCGAGATGTTCGTCTTCGGCGGTGAAGGAATCCATTGCTTCCCGATGCGAGTATGGGCGCGGGTTGGTGCGGCGCGGGGGTGGAATTGGCCGCAAGCTGTGGATTTTGCTTGGAGAATAAATTTTGGGAGTTTTGAAAATGGCGGGAGTGGTGGTGGTTGGGTTGGGGGAGGGTGCGCTTTTACGAAACGAAGTGGAGAACGTTGTTTGATCGGTGGGTGGCCCGGTTGGTGCTGTTGAAAGATTCTCGTGTGAGGCTTCTGGGTCGCGGGTTGCCGGCAATTTTGGATGGCCCGCCGCCCGGGCGCTATGGGGAAAATACGGCCGGATTTCTAAAGCCTTCGCGACTACTCGCGGGTTTTCGAATATCTGACTTTCGTTGGCATCATGGCAGGGAGAAGCGAACATTCGTCCTGTAATGGTCAAGGCCTTACCTGAGTGTCACGTATTCCCGGTTTGCTTCGCGAAAGATCGGGATGTCTGCATCAGCGTCTTTCCACAGCGTCATAAACTCCTCGTACGCTGTTCGGGCCTTTGCGCGATCCCGCGCCAGAGCGAACGCCCTTCCAAGCTGTAAGTGTGCGAGTGCCCCTATGGTTTCGGCAAAAACAATTCCGCGGTGATCCAGGATGTTTTGAAATTGTTCGCCCGCCTCAGTAGCCCGGCGTTGAGCCAGGTACGCCAACCCGCGGATGTAGACCGGATTGAAACTGCCGAAGGCACCGGCTGCGTAGCTGCTGGGAAAGCCGAATTCATAAGGTTTGGTTATTTCGAGGAGTTCTATCGTAGTGGATGGCTTCCCCTGTTTCAAGCTCAATAGAGCGCGAACCGTGGGCACGTAGTTAAGCTGAACCAAAGTCCCGTCTGGGAAGCGCGCTGCGAGATCATCGGCGAGCGCGTCAGCTCTTGTGTAGTCTCCAGTAAGAGCGAGCGCGGTTGCTGCGCCATACTCCACGTCTCGGCCTTTTGAGATACGAAGAGCGCTTAGTGCATTGCGGCGGGCCTCGGCGATCTCGCCGGCAAATCCTTCCGCCGTGGCTGTTGCCGCCAGATATTCTGCCGCTGTTTCACGCTGGCCCGCTTGTGCGGCAAGATGCTCGGCTTCCTGGGTCACACGGGTTGCCTCTTTCAGCTTGCCGGAGTATGCCAGGACAGAAGCCTGCATGGCGTCCATCCAGTCTTCAGCGCCGGTTTTTCCCTGTGCGCGTGCTGCAAGTCGATCCATCTCCGCACTGTCACCCCGGAGGAACGCGATTTCATACTGTGTAGCCAAGAACTCAGGAAGCGCTAGATTGCGGTCGAGCGCGCGCCGGACTGAGGTCTCGGCTTCGTCAAGGCGGCCCAGGAAGACGGCAGCGATAGCGAGATTGGCATAGCCCCATGGCTGATCCGGATCCAGTGCAATCGCCCTTTGCCCTTCTTGAATCGCTGTCTCATATCGGCCGGCGGCGACTGAAATCATGCCTGATAGGAAGCTGGGCGGCGCGATATCGCGCGGGTAAGCCCGTGCCCACAATTCACAAGTCCCACGTGCCTTCTCCAGATTTCCAGTCACCTGCCGATCGTAGGAAACGGTGATAAAAAACTTCTCCCGGTCGGTAACTCGATTGCGTAGCTGAAAGGCGCGGGTGGTGCTCTCGCTCGAAAGCTCAGGCTCTCCAATGTCGCCGTACAATCGGCCTAGGTAAGCATGCGCCATGGCGAAATTCGGATCGATCTCGATGGCACGGCGCACAAGTGGAATAGCAGAAGCGGAGCCGCTTGCGAAAGCTATATTCCAGGCCGAGCTATAGGCTCGCAGGGCTTCGAGGGATGCCGTTGTAGCCTCGGCGAGTAGCGCATCATGGGTCTCAATAGTCCGCATCGACTCGCCTGCTCGAACTCTGAATCTGTTTGCAAGTCGACCTAAAGTGTCTAGTACATCTTCTTTCCTTTTTGCTTGCGCCTGCTCTTCGTCCAGCACAGATTTGTTTGCGTTACAGCTCTCGACACGCAGTCCCAGGACGTATCGGGTTCCCAGACGGGTGATCGAGCCTTCGATGACGGCGGCGCTCCCAGTTCGCTCACAAACTTCGAGCGCAAGTTCGGGCGTAAGCCGTGCATTCGGTTGCTCCATGAGGCGGAGGGTATGGCGGATCCGCTCCTCCGGCAATATGCTCAAAAACGGTGATTGCTCCAGTTGCACGGCAAGCCCCTGCTGCAGTGTGCGGTCGAAGACGCTGTCGCCCGTCGAGTTGCTGAATTCGGCGATCACCAATGTGTCCTTGTTGGTGAGTGATGGTGAGCGGTGGAAGCCGCTTTTGTATAGGGCACCAACGAGTAGGACTGCGAACAGAAGGGCAGCTAACGCGATGCCCCACCGCTTCCTTTTGCTCCCGTTCACTTCCAGCTTGGGAACGTCGGCAGCACCGCTGCTCGACTCCGACCCCGGCATCTCAGAGGGTGCGGGCGCTGGAACCAACCTCACGCTCTGTGCCAGACGGTATCCTCTGCCAGGCACGGTGACTATGTACTCGTGATCTTGAGGACTTTCGCCCAAGGCTTTGCGCAGCATGAAGATTTGGCGGCTGATGTTTGCCTCGTCAACGAAGATGCCTTGCCAGACCTCTTTCATGAGATCGTCTTTGCTGACGATTTCGTGACCGCGACGGACAAGCGCTAGAAGAACTTGGAAGGTCTTCGGTGTCAGCGAAACGGGCGAGCCCGCGCGCAGCAGAAGCTGCCGTTGCACGTCCATGCGAAAAGGGCCAAATTCATAAAACTCTGTGCCGGTCCGGATGGCCATCCCAGACAATTCGCCCATTGTGGTGCTCGCGCTTCTCTCTTTTCTATCACTTACGCCACTGCGAGAAATTTTCAGAACTTTTCATACGGGCGTGCATGGACTTTCAGAATGTCCGGTGCAAAGCTGCTCAAGCAGGCTCATAGGCGTGTCAACCAGACAAATCATTCCTCTGTTCGTAATGGTGTGTTTTGCGGCCAACGTAAAGGCAGACTCCTCGGCTTACGTCGTAAGCGCAGGCATCACCGGCGACGGTATTTTCGGCACGGTGGATCTGAATACCGGCGCTTTTCAACAGATTGGACCGGTTGAGCCGGATGGGTACTTCGGCCTCGCCCAAGGCCCGAACGGCTCGCTGGCCGCGTTGACCTATGCGGGCAATCTCGTTTCAATCAACGCGGCGACGGGCGTCCCGACCCAGATTGGGGCGACAGGCCTCGGAGCGTGCGTAGTTCCCACACCTGCATGCGGCCCGACCTCAGCATTTAGTCTCGGCGGATTGAATGGAACAATCTACGCCACAGATTATGCGAACAGTGTCTTCGTGATTAATCCATCCAGCGGTGCCGCAACTCTGCTGGCGCACAATTCGGGCATTCCTGCCAGTCCCTTTGTGTTGGGCTCTCGGAATGCGAACGGGACCTTCAATTTCGGCGATGAAGCTATTTGGCAGTCAGGTGGAAAGCTGTACGCGACGTATGATGCTTGGATCTTCGATCCAACATCGTCCTCCATTGCAAGCATCGCTGTCGCGCCGGAGTTGTATCAGATTGATCCCACGAGCGGGCTCGCGACAGCCATTGGACCTACCGCGCTTGGGATCGGAGGAGTCGCCGATGTTAACGGCACCAATTACGCGTTTGATGATATAACGAACCAAATTCTGTCGCTTGACTTGGCAAATGGGAGCACTAGCGTCGTTGGTGCCTTTGATTCGTCGGCGGGAGTCGTCCAAGGAGCGGCCCCCGTGCCGGAGCCTAGGCCATTCATGCTTTTGGGAGCTGCCTTGCTTGGATTGGCGGCATACCGCCGTAGCCGGCTATCTTTCCAACGAGCGAAATAACCTTCGCTTAGAGCCGTTCGTACAGACTACCTATTCCTCAAGCAACTGCTGCTGCCCGGCCAATTACGCGCGTCACGTAAGCGGCAACAGCGAATAGGCCAGCAGCTGTAACCATGGCCCAGAACTGCGCTGTGACATGATCAGGGTCCTGATCCAAAGCTACATTCGAAGACTCCGTACGAACCAAGCTGGCAGATGTTCTCTGTGCGCTGGTTGTTCTAAATGCGCCAAGACCCAGAACGTGGGCGATCGTTAATGCCACATAGATCCGCTTTAACGGCCTACCGTTTACGAATCGAGTTCGGATCAGTTTCTGTGTCGTCGGTCATCTGGACGACGCGAGGACAGGCCTTGCGAGTCGGCTTCGATGTCCCGGATTGTGCGCCAAGCCGGAGCGCAGTATGCGGACCCACATGCTCGTGTATGCGCGCTGCTTGTTCACGGCGAGAAATGGCGGTATGATCTCGCAGGCATACGGGTGTGCGTTGTAAATACCATTTCTCGACCCTGAGCTTTTGGACCAACTCGGTTGCAGCGAGGGTGTCGGGCTGGCAGGCGGAGATCCAGCGATCATGGAGATCGTCGAAGTCGTCCTGGGACTCGCCGGGAAGCAGGAGCGCTTTGGAGCAGCAGCCGTGGGTGCGGGCGTTCTGACTCGAAGCAGCTTTGCCGTCTGGAGAACGCGGGCCGGTGGAATAGCGGGAATTGCCATTGCTGCGATCGCGAGGAGGAATGAATTCCTGCGGCGAGAAATCGAGGTGTTCGTCTTCGGCGGTGAAGGAATCCATTGCTTCCCGATGCGAGTATGGGCGCGGGTGGGTGCGGCGCGCGGGTGGAATTGGTCGCAAGCTGTGGATTTTGCTTGGGGAATAAATTTTGGCTGTTTTGAAATGGCGGGAGTGGTGGTGGTTGGGTTGGGGGATGGTGCGTTTTACGAAACGAAGTGGAAATGGTGTTGATCCTTGGGTGGTCCGGTTGGTGCTGTTGAAAAACTCTCGTGCGACCCTTCTTTTCGGCAGCACGTTACCGGTATGAGCGTTTATCAGGATCTTGAATGTATGAAGTGCCTGTGTGAAATCCCCCGAAATCGAATTCGGCAGCCTTTTAGTGGTGAAAAGGGGATTTCTCGACAGGTATTCGCAAACGGTAGGCCGTTAGCACTAAGCCGCTGGCGCGGCGGACGCTACGCGTGACGTCGCTTCGATGCTCGTCCTGCGAACGAGCTTGCGCGCTGTTGAGACTCGTCCTACTATGTAAACGCAGCGTGCCCCAATGGCTTCACTTCTTGAGACCCAACGGCAAGACCTGAGTGCCTCATTATCAAGAAAAACGCTATTGAAATTCCAATAAGCACGCAAGTGGCCGCGTCCGCCGCAAACGCCAGCGCCTCACTGCAAACAGCTCAATCTAAACTGATCCGGCGATCACCTAATATCGGTGCAAAGCCTTCTCGCGCCGGATCACTCCAGATTTGAGTCCTAACGTTAGGCGCGATCTATGCGGCACGAGAGGCTAGTTTCTGGATCGCCGTGATACGTTACCCAATCAATGTCGATGTTGATGGTGTAAGCCGGGATGAATCACTTGTTTGAGAACCAAGTCACCTTAGTCAATGGTGCAGCGGTCGAATCTGCGGCCTTTTCGGACGCGAGAGCCTAACGCGCAAAGAAGTCCGGTTCGGAGCCCGCCGTCAGAAAGACGCCGTCTTCGATGCCCCAATCCGAAAGCAAGCGAAAGCAAGTTTCAACTTGACGCTGCGCGCCTGGCGAAGCAGCGAATTGGGTTTTTCGGAATTGCTGTCAGTGACGCGCAAATCGTATAGGTGAAACGCGCGGTTCGGAATTAATCGTGGGTATCACACGAGTGAGCGACACGGCCTCACACTTACCGCGACCTGTCACTTCCAGAGTCGCCGGTCTCTCTATTTCCCTATTTCCCCTCCACGTGCGAGCAATGGTCGGATGCGAGCTTCCACGCTCCTGACTGGCTGACCCACGTGTCGCTGCAAATCACCGCACGCGCGCGATGCGTGCCGTTAAAAGTTGCGTCATACGTGAATTTGTAGTGTGCGATCGCGACGTCGGGTTCGAAGGTGGCCACCTTCAGCTCGCTGATCTCGCCTTTAGTAAACTTGATCGACTTGTCCTGCATCTGCTTGATCGCGTCAGCCTTGGTCGCCCAGTCGCCCCAACTGTATCCTTCTACATAGCCGTCAGCTAGGTGCTGCTCATACCAACTGGCATCGCTATTCATCTGCGCCTGCTTCATTTCCTTTTCCAGTTGCTGCACCTTAGAAGACGCGTCTGCGCCCTCCTGCGCCATCAGCGTGACTCCTGCTGCCAAGCAGCACACTCCCACCAATCGGACCGTCATTTTGCGATTCATCTCAGTTCTCCTCTACTTCTTCTATTTTTTGAGTTCGATCACTATTGCTTCGAAGCGTTGGTCGCCGAGGTTTTCCGGCAGGTGCTTTCCGGCGTCGGCCCAAGTCGCGTCTTCGGCCTTGCCATCGACACTCTGTGAAGTGCCATCTGGCAATGTGAACTTGGTGTGGCCGTCGGTCATGAACACGGCCACCGAGGCTGGATGTTCGTGCATCACCGATTTCTCATGCGGCCCGTAATTAACTCGCAACACACGAACCTGGTCATTATCAATGACTGCTTTGTAATGGTTCGGATCCAACTTGACGGGATCTAGAGTTACATTCGCCGGCGTACCCACGCTCGTCTCCTTTAACTCCACCATGATCGCTTCCGACGTCGCGCCCGCCAGTTCCTGAGAGGCGTGGGTCACGGGTTTGGAATACGTCACTTCGCCCGCTTTAGTACGTTCCTCGCTCGTCTTCCCATCGGGGAACGTATACCTGGAATAATCATTCGTGAATCCCACCGCGACATACGCGGGATGCGAATGCATGGGAAGCTTACTATGTGGCGGCTCAGTGAAGCGAAGGACGCGCACACGATCGTTTTCAAAGACCACTTTCACTCGGTCGGGCGCTAACTGAACCACGTCCTGGGCGAAAGCGGCGAGTGCGGTGAGGGCCACCGCAACTGGAAACATGAGACGCATAATGCTCCTTCCAGAGCGCGTATTTTTAGAGGGCGGGTCTAAGTATACACGGTTTGCGCGTGGCATACCCTTGGCAAGTGCGTACTAGTACGGCCACTGCCGCCCCTCGGCCGGATTTGAAGTTCATGGTTTAGTAGACCACCAGATGCAAATTTCCGAATGCGAATTGAGACGTAACTGTTGGGCGTGTTGGTAGATACTGTCTCGGGCCAAAGGAAGCCCTCAACATGTTGGGTGATCAAATCGCAGAAGAGACCGGCAAAATTGCCGTCATGAGAGTGTTGGATGCAAAGGGACCCAAAGTCGAAGTTTCTGTCCGCACACAAGGAAAAGCCTTGGGGATCGACTACCAGGGCCGCACTACGTACACGTCCGAAGTTCAGACGGGCGGTCACATCTTCGGAGAAGGTCAAGGCGTGTATTTGACTGCGGACGGCATGGCGGTGTGGAAGGGTCAAGGGACAGGAAAGTTCAATCCAGGTGGAGGAGCTAGCTACCGGGGAACGATTCACTATGTGTCCGCAACAGGAAGCCTCGCGAAGCTTGCCGGCACGGTAGGAGCTTTCGAGTACAGCACTGATGCTAACGACAACACGGTAGGCAAGGTGTGGGAATGGAAGTGAGACACGCTCGCAAGGGCTCCCTCAGACTGTGACAGCGTCCGTAAGCGGCAGCGGAGCCCGCCAACGCTCCGCTGCGTCACCCCCCGCTTGCAGACTGCTTCCAATCCATCAACTCTTCGCTCGAAACGCCCTGTCAGACGAAATGATACGCTGCGCTCATCGAAGCCTGAAGCGGTGCTCCGTGATTTCTATCAGGTGTCATGTGGCATCTCGTGCACCTGGACGGTTAGTCGCTAGGCTCTTCGGAGAAATGGCGGTGCCGATTAATCGTGACTGGTCGCGCAGAGTAGATCTAGCGTTACTCACGAGTAGTCGCAAAAGAAGCTAAACTCGGATGTCGCTCGCTTTTCATCTGGTGTCAGTGCCGCTGCACACAACATCAGAATGGCCTATGATGTGCATGGCGCGGCGTTTGCCCATCGTATCCGCCAGTTCCTGATCGTCCCCGCTCATCGTCTGGATGAGTTTCCGGCTGGCTATTCCTGGGCGGGTTGCGCTCCCGCATTGCCCGCCTCCACTTCACCAGCCGCTCCCGAGTATGCGCTAAAGTCATCTTGCCGGGCGATTATTTTTCATCGACGGTCAACAGCGCCTTAACTGTTTGTCTCACGGCGGGGCGCAGCCCCACCTTACGAGAAATCACTCGGGCGCACCACAAGAACACGAGTGTTCAACAGCTTTTGTAAACTGTCTCTCGCCTGCAACACGCGGCACAAAATTCGTTCTTCCGATGCATAATCGTTGCTACGAACGGTGAGGGCGTTTAGGATCGGCTCAGTTGGCCCGGCTAATTACGAGCCAGAAACAGGTTTCGGAGATCAGCGCGGCCGACGTGAGCCCGATGCCGACTTCGAGACAGTGTCGGTAGACACAGGATTAGCGTATTCGATCCGACAGAGTTGTTAGCCTGAGGCACAAGTGCAGATCATAAGGGGCTCAAGGAACGCGAATATAGACTCGACTATCACAATTCAGAAGCGGCGTTTTGAGGAGATCGCGGCCAGATCCCCCTTACGAGAACTTTTGGGGATGCTAGGTCTTTCCCAATCTGTAGGTTGGACCATTTCGCGGCATTCAGGGCAATGCCAATCCAAAGCCGTTGCTGGCAGATCTCAACGAACGGGTCAGTGCGTCGACCGCACAGTTGCGAAGTCGGGTATTCAAATCCGCATCGCTCTGACCAATTGCATAGGTTTGTAAGGTGTCCTCTTTTAGTTTGTCAAATAATATCGAGTGAGCGGCGATGCTCGCTGCTATGGCGTCCGGCTTGTCTTGACGCAGCGTTAACTGGTAACCG
>JAFASD010000123.1 GCA_019244945.1 Acidobacteriaceae bacterium
CAGCAATGCGTACTCCTTTGCAGTAAGGCGTATCGGCTGCCCGGCGCGCGTGACGGTGTGATCAATAGTGTTCAGTGAGAGATCCGCAATCTCCAATATGTCGGGTCTGAGTTGTCGCGGCCGGCGCATTAAGGCACGTATCCGCGCCAGAAGCACTTCAAAATCGAAAGGTTTCACCAGGTACTCGTCCGCGCCGGAGTTCAATCCTGTAATGATGTCCCCCCTTCTACATGAACACGCTATTAACGGATTGGCGACCTTCGATTCACTCCGCGTTAATCTCACCGGCAGTAGCATTCTAAACAGCGTCTTGAGGGCCTTCTTGAGCACCGCCAGCGTTCTCGCTGTGACGCTGGTGTTTCTCCTTCACAGCGCGACAGCCGCGGAGTTGCCGGCCTACGTACCGCACCAGGTCGCTCTACCTACCGGCGCGACCTACTGGGACCACGACGCCGTCACCATCGTCGGATACAACGACATGGACGCCATCTTTGCAAAACTGAACGCGTTATTCGTCCGCTATCATCCACGGTTTCACTTCAACATGCGCCTGCCCGGCACGGCCGCAGCACCGGCCGCGCTTGCATTCGGCGTCTCGGCTTTTGCTCCCATGGGTGCCGAGTTTTCTGCGCATGAAGCCGCAACCTTTAACGCAATCACAGGCGATGCTCCTGAGCCTTTTCGCGTGGCACACTGCTCCTTGGATCCCCGTGCGAAATCAGCTCCCATTGGAATCTTTGTCAATGCCGCGAACCCTATCGCGTCCTTAACGACCCTCCAAGTCGCGCAAGTTTTCACTACCGGCCAAAAACCTGCAGACATCACGTTCTGGGGACAGCTCGGATTACCTGGCGAATGGAGTGATGTTCCGATCCATCCGGTAGGCATTGCCGAAGAAGCCGCAGGCGGCTTGTCATCGTTCATGCTGGCGAAAATGCACGGACTGCCGTTCGCGCCGGCATTCGACGGTTTTCCCCAGTCCGTCGACGTCATCAAGAAAGTCAGTCAGGATGTCGCGGCTATCGGCTTCGCCTCGGGCAATTCGTCCGAGACTCATGTGAAACTGCTCAAAATTGAGGACCGGGTAATCAACGACGACAATTACGCCTATGACCGGTTCCTTTTGATCTATGTGCGTAAGAGGCCAGATGCATTTGTTGCCGAATACTTGCGGCTTATCTTTTCAAGAGAAGGACAGGCCGCGATTGCCAGCGCTGAACCGCATTATCGCCCCCTACTCGCGTCGGAAGTCACGGCCGACCTGTCGAAACTCGATGAGCTAAGGAACGCCAAGCCTTCGCTCTCCGGCAAACTACCAGACGTCAATCAACGAACCAAACCCCTCTGCATTATGGGTTCGCGCGATTTCCAGTCGCTCCTCCAGCAGGTTGACGAGTCGTTTGCAGCCGCGTACCGCGGTTCCAGACCCGTTTTGAAATTACAAGGCACGGCAGCAGCGCTCGAGGGTTTGGCTGCAGGTCTCGCGTCCGTCGCCATTTGCGATCGCGCAGCCTGGCCTCTCGAACTCCGGCCCTTTCGTCAGCTTCAAGGTAATGAACCGCTAGATATTCGCATAGCCCGGATCGGATACGCTGCCGCAAATTCCCAATTACCAGTTGCCGTCTACGTGAATACCATCAACCCGCTTGCGGGACTCACTCTCTTGCGCGTGAGGCAGATTTTCGTTAGGGGAAATGCCGAAGGAGACATTACCAACTGGGGACAACTTGGCTTGACCGGCTCGTGGGGTTATCGTGCCATCCACATATTTGGTTTGCGCGACAACGGAGGTTTTGCTACTGCCACGCGTCACGCCCATTTCGATTCGTTACCGTTCAGCAGGGCTTATGAACCGTTTAACGAGCCGGGGGACGCAGCAAAAGCAGCTGCACAAGACCCGTTCGGCATAGTCCTGCTGGACAGAATGGGCGTGAACACGTTGCCTCCTGAAATCAGATTGTTGCCTCTGGCGAGTGGCCATCAGTCTCCGTACTCAGCAGCGGCGTACGACGACGTCCGCAACGGTAAATATCCGCTATCCGATTACCTGCACGCATACATCAATCGCACAGCGGGCAACCAACCTGATTCAATAATTGCTGAATACGTGCGATTTCTATTGTCTCCGGCTGGACAGCAGATGATCGCAGCCGCAAAAAGGATGGGAATGGTCGCGCTAGATGCTCGAGAGATCCGGCTCGAGTTCGCAAAACTTAACGGACATGGGGCTCGCCGTTAATCGTATATTAATCCACCGCGGCCTAATCTAGTGCAAACACTGAAAGCCCTCTTGAGGGAGACCGTATGCGCTTTCTCGCGATTGCAATCTTTGCCTTGCTGGCTCGAACCTTGTCCGCTCAAGTTGCGGCGGGTGCGGTAAGCGGAACCATCACCGACCCCTCCGGTAATGCGATAGCCAACTCTCAAGTCACCATTGAGGAGAAGTCCCGAAACGAAGTTCGCGAGATCACCACCAATCAAAACGGTCTTTACAATGCGCCGAATCTGAGCCCTGGCACTTACGACATCAGGGTGTCCGCGCCCGGGTTCGCCACTCTGGTTCAAAGCAACGTGGTCGTAGATGTCGGCTCCGCCGTTGTGGCGAACCTGCAACTGCAGCTCGGCACTACGAGAACCACAGTCGAAGTGACGGCAGCGCCACCCGCTGTCGAGGCCGCCAGTTCTTCAGTTACTGCTGTCGTGGGCGGCACTACGGTTCGTCAACTGCCGCTTAACGGACGGGACTGGACATCTCTCGCCTCCCTGGAACCGGGCGTTTCCGTCGTGCGAACGGAGAACAGCGCAAATCAATTGACCATTAACCGCACGAACCGCGGTTTAGGTACGCAGATGACCATCAACGGAAACCGTCCCCAGCAGAACAATTACCGTCTCGATGGCGTCAGCGTGAATGACCAGTTTGGAGGCAGTCCAGGCAGTTCGCTCGGCCAGACCATCGGCGTGGATGCCGTTCAGGAATTCTCGGTCGTGAGTACGAACGCCCCCGCTGATTATGGGAAGAACGCGGGCGCTGTTGTAAATGCGGTGACTCGCTCTGGCACTAACGACATTCACGGCAGTGCTTACGAGTTTCTTCGAAATAGCGCGTTGGATGCCAGGAACTTCTTCGATCTCGCGTCTGCGCCGCCCTTCAGACGCAACCAATTCGGCGGGTCTGTAGGATTACCTATCGTCAAAAACAAAACGTTCTTTTTCGTCGATTACGAAGGATTGCGCCAAAGTCTAGGAACGAGCAATGTCATCAGCGTTCCTTCTGCTGCTGCGCGCAGCGGCCATCTGGCTTCAGGAAAAACGATCACAGTGAATCCAAAAGCTGCACTGTATCTGAACGATATTTATCCTTTGCCCAACGGACCAGTTTCAGGAGATATAGGCACTTACTCGTTTTCTACTCAGCTGGTTTCCCAAGAAAACTTTGTCACAACACGAGTGGATCAACGTTTTTCCGATAGGGATAACTTACATGGCGTGTTCCTGTGGGATAACTCCCAGACGTCCGGTCCTGACGCGTATAATGCTGTCGATCTTGGGATCATTTCTCAACGCCGTACCGCACAAATTGAACAGAGTCACCTGTTCTCTCCCGCAGTGATTAACATTGCGCGCCTTGGATTCAATCGCAATATTTCATCTGCGCTCGACTCATTGGGCGCCATCAATCCCGCGGCAGCTGACCCATCATTAGGATTCGTTCCCGGCCGCAATATGGGTAGCATTCTCATCGGCGGCGTTACAACCTTTAACGGCGGCGTAGGCGCCGCTGGGCAGTATGTCTATCACTACAACTCGTATCAAGTTTATGACGATCTCTTCTGGACAACAGGTGGTCACGCCCTGAAGTTTGGTGCGGCCTTCGAACGGGATCAGACAAACGCCGTTCCAGGCGGCACACCGAGTGGAACCGTCAGTTTCTCTTCGTTAACGAATTTCCTGACCAATATTCCCCAGTCATTTACTTCGAATATTCCCGGTAGCGGCGGCGAAGTTGGGTATCGCCAAAGCATCTTTGGAATTTACGTGCAGGACGATTGGCATATCTTGCGCAATCTGACGCTCAACCTGGGCCTGCGGTACGAGATCTCCACCGTTCCCACCGAACAGGACAACCGCCTCACAACGTTAACCAATTTGACGTCGCCAACGCTCCACCTTGGCTCGCCTTTGTTCAACAATCCTACGCTGCACAATTTCTCGCCGCGCGTGGGTTTCGCGTGGGATCCGTTCAAAGATGGGAAGACCGCAATCCGTGCTGCATTCGGCCAATATGACGTACTGCCGCTCGTCTACGAGTACTTGCTCTCCTCCATACTGAGCGCCCCGTATCTGGAGCAAGGCTCCATCGCGACACCGCCGGCGGGATCTTTCCCAGGTGGGCTGTATGGCTCCTTGACGCCTTCGTCGTTACGAACGCAGTGGATTGAACAGAACCCGAAGCGCAGCTACGTTTTGGAATGGAACTTGAACATACAACGCGATATTGGCGCGGGCACGATTGTTCAACTCGGATACACCGGTTCACATGGCGTCCGCTTAACCTTCACGACTTCAAACGCCAACATTGTGCAGCCCATCGCAACCGCGCAAGGCTACATATGGCCGGCGAACGGAACAGTCGCGAATCCGAAGTTCGGCACCATCACGCCTACGCTATGGCAGGTCTCCTCGTCATACCAGGCGTTGCAGGCACGCATCTCCCGGCGCCTGACACACGGATTCCAGATCCAAGGATCGTACACATGGGGCAAGAGCATTGACGCAAATTCAGAGGCCACAACCACTGCTTTCGCTAATTCACTCACCAACCTTCCCACGTTTGATCCAAGAGTGCGGCGCGGTCTATCGGATTTCGACATTCGTCACAATTTTGTCGCTAACCTGTTGTGGGACATCCCGGGCCCACACCGCGGGAATGCCTTCATCAACTGGGTTGGCGGCGGATGGCAACTGGGCGAGATCCTCCAGCTTTCTTCTGGTTTGCCGTTCACGCCATTGATCTCGGGTGATCCGCTGAACAGCAAACTCACTACTTTCAACTTCGACCAACCGGACCGGCTCGCCTTGCCGGAGTGCAATAACCCGGTGAATGGGGGCAATCCGAACCAATATATAAACCTATCTTGTTTCGTCGCTCCCACTCCAGCGAATCGCCTGGGTAATGCAGGGCGCAATATCATCATCTCCCCTGGGCTGGTAAATCTCGACTCGGCATTCTATAAGAACAATCACATTCGGATGTTCTCGGAGGATGTGAACGTGCAGTTCCGCGCTGAGTTGTTCAACATTCTGAACCACACTAATTTCGCGCCGCCCAACGCTACCAACGTGCTGATATTTGCGACCACAGGAACGGGCGCCAACTCCGTAATCACTCCGATACCAAGTTCAGGAGCTCTGACCTCGACCGCAACAACCTCCCGCCAAATCCAGTTCGCGCTGAAAGTCACTTGGTGATGACAACTTTTCGAAAGAACCCAATCCTCACGTTACTCGGAATTGCCGTCGTGGGCTTGGCTTTTAGGGCGGTCTACGCCCAGAACCAGAATCATTCTTCTGGCGGAATGGTGGAGTGGTTGACGCCGCCGCTTCCTTCGAATCGCCCGCAAACCCCGGAACAGGAAGAACGCGGCAGGCAGTTCGGCCGAACCGTGCCGCAACCGGAACTGCTACAGCCGGAGATTGACAAGTCTTTACCCGCCTACAAGCCCCGAACTGACCTTCCCGTTTCCGGCTCGTTTACTGGCGGCTGTTCGGATGTTCTTCCGGGCTTAGTGAAGGGATGGGTGGCCTCGTTTCGAAAATACTACC
>JAFASD010000135.1 GCA_019244945.1 Acidobacteriaceae bacterium
ATTAGTCCGACCCTTTTGAACCCGGTTGCGCTGCAACTCGCCAAGTTCCTTCCACCTCTTGCGCCAAACTCACCGCCCGTAAACGCTTGCGGACAGGTTTTCTTTACTGTTCCGATTTTCAGCAAAGATAATCAAGGGACGGCAAGGATCGATTGGCAGAAGAGTGACCGCCATTCTCTGTTCACACGCTATTTCATCACAAATTTCTCGCATGCGCCTTATTATCAAGGCGACCTTCTTACCGTCTCCAATAACACGACATCGGTCTTGCCGGACAACACAACCGGCCTTGCCGATCGGGTGGAGTCCGCTGCGATCGGGGACACGTTAGCGATCAGTCCGAACGTTGTAAGTACATTTCGTATCGCTTTTTCGCGATCGACTGTAGTACGGTACTTGCCGAGCGGCGTTCCGACTCCCGCGGCGCTACAGCAGGGGGCCGGAATCACGCCGGACATTGCAGCGAATACGCCTAACTACCTGAACTTCACTGTCACTGGCGCGTTCGGCGTCGCCTGCACGAATTGCGCACCCAGCCACTTCGTATCGAACGACTATCAGATCTCAGAAGATATGACGATTGTGCGTGGCCGCCATCAGATTATCTTCGGCGGGAATTGGATTTACAATCAGTTGAATGGCTACGGAGGTTACCAGGGCAACGATAACTTCAGCTTCAATGGCAACGTCCTCCAACCGGGTGGTCTTCCTATGGTTGACTTCCTACTTGGTCTCCCGTCGTCCACTCTTCAGAGCAACGGCCAAGTGTTGCACGAGCGGTTCAATCAACCATCGCTTTATTTTGAAGATAACTTTCGCGTCAACCCGCAGTTCAGCATCAATGCGGGCTTGAGGTGGGATCCGTATCTGCCGCCGTATAACACTGACCACACGGAAAGCATCTTTGACTTAGGCTGGTTCTATGCAGGAATTCATAGCCAGCGGTTCACTAAGGCGCCTGCCGGTACACTTTTTTACGGTGATCCGGGAATGCCAGGAGCTTCCTACGCAAATCGAAAATTGGCCGAGTTCGCGCCGCGCATAGCTCTGGTTTTTGACCCGAGGGGACAGGGAAAAGAGTCCATCAGAGCCGGGTACGGCCTTTTTTACGGCGGGACGCCGTTGTTTCTGCAACTCGGCACTCACTCGCCATGGGCGGCCACAATCACCTGCGGCACGGCAAATGGAGGCTTGTCCAACCCATATAACGGTTGCAACGGCGCCATTACGTCGAATCCGTTCCCCACGCCCAATCCGCCTCCTTCCAGTGTTCAATTCCCGCTGTTCGGCGGAGGATTGGGAGCCTTCGACCTACATTCGAAGCCAACATATATGGAGCAATGGAATTTCTCGCTACAGAAACAATTCCCCGGCGGCTGGCTGCTTTCGGCCACTTACCTGGGCAACCGGACTGTTCATCTTGAAGCCGGCGAGTCCGACAATCCCATCGTATATATACCTGGCACGTGCGCTGCGGGTCAATACGGGTTAGCTAAAGCTGGAACGTGTTCGACCACGGGCAACGAGAATTTTCGCCGTGTCCTGTACCTTGCGAATCCGTCTCAGGGACAATACTACGGCGCCATTACGAATCTCGGCTACTATGCAAACGCAAACTATAACGGCCTTCTGGTGTCTGCACAGCACCCGTTTACACATGATTTCACGGTGCTGACAAACTATACGTGGTCACATTGCCTCGATGAATCTGAAATTGGGCTAAACGGCGCCGCACTTCCGCAGATCCCGAACGATCCACATGCGGACTACGGCAATTGCGCCAGCGACATCCGCCAGATATTCAATCTTTCATTTGTTGCACGCGTTCCTGCGTTTCAATCGACGTTGTTGCGAAGACTTTTGACAGGCTGGCAGCTTGCGCCAATTTTCACGGCCCAGACGGGTAGCTATTTTTCGATCTCGACAGGTCAAGACAACACGCTTGGCGTAGTCACGCGGCCTAACTTGATAGGTAATCCGAAGCTGAGTAACCCGACGATCCAACAATGGTTCAACACGTCAGCATTTGCCGTTCCTGCGGCTGGACAGTACGGCAACATGGGGCGAGATACTATTGAAGGCCCTGGAGCCTGGAATCTCGACACGGCACTCTCCCGTATTTTCCGGGTTACTGAGCGCCAGCAGATGGACTTTCGGGCGGAAGCGTTCAATGTGCTTAACCATCCTCGCTTCAATCTTCCGGGCTCAACGATGACTTCACTGGCAACCTTTGGAGTAATTC
>JAFASD010000502.1 GCA_019244945.1 Acidobacteriaceae bacterium
TTACGGCTGGGATCAGCCAGACAATGCCACTCGCGTGCAGCGGCTTGGGGTGGGCCTCCATCTCGCCAGAAATCGTTACACCGTCGACACTGCTACATCCGCTTTAACGGAATTGCTGAAAAACGAGCATTTCGCTCATCGTGCAGCAGAGGTTCGAGCCAGACTCACCGCTGAAAACGGTTTGGCAGCAGCTTGCACGGCGATCGAATCCATTCTCAGCCGTGCACAATAATTCCGGAACGTCAGCGGCCCACAATTGACCTTTCCCTGACACGAGCTCTTGGTTACTCTCATTCAAAGGAGGCATGTGACCATGAAAAACCTGTTCGATTCGACGGTGGCGAATCAAGTAAAGACCCGGCTGGGAAAATTGGGGCCGCAAAGTGAGAGGCGCTGGGGCAAGATGACGGCAGCGCAGATGTTGGCACATTGCTCAGTGAGTATGCAGTGGGCCGTAGGAGAACTCGTGCCCGAAAAGGGAGCGCTACCCGCACGTTTGATGGGGCGGCTGGTGAAGCCAATGGTGTTTCGGAACGAAGACCCGCTACGGAAGAATTCGCCGACGGCCAAGAGCCTCATTGTGGCCGACGAACGAGATTTGAGCAAGGAACGGGACCGGTTATCGGGACTAATTGACAAGTTTGCGGCGGGAGCGGCGGCAGGGTGTACGAGGAATCCGCATAGTTTCTTTGGGAAGATGACGCCGGAGGAGTGGGCGATTTTGATGTACAAACATCTTGACCATCATTTGCGCCAGTTTGGGGTGTGACCGTCTCGAAAAAGGTCGCGGCTCTGCATCGATAATCTCCGGCGAAATGCTCAACCTCTTAGCGCGACTGACCATCTCTGACCCCTGCCCGCCATACTTGACGCCGCCGCCGATCCGTGGTGAAAGGCTACGATGAGAGGAGGGTATGACTGTGGCAACTCTCGATTGGTGCCAATGCCCCGCCGTGGAGAGCATCCCCGGCAAGGTCAGTGGCGCATGGGTTCTCAAAGGAACCCGGATGCCGGTATCGGCCATTTTTGAGAACATCGAAGCCGGAGCCAATATAGACAACATCATGGAATGGTTCGACGGGCTTGACCGCGAGCAGGTGAAAGCCGTGATCGAGTTTGCCGCCCGCAGTCTCGACAAGACCCCGGAACACGCCCCTGCCCCAGCGCTTGAACAGGTTATCAGCGGCCCGAAATAGAACGCCGTCTCGAAATCGGTGACCTTCGCGGCACTCTGGGTATCTTCCGCACACAAGGTGAGCAGGGAAGGGCTTGGAGAAGAGTCGGTTTAGATTTAAGTGGTTGAATTAAGTTGGGAACTTTGTTTGCCGATTCAGGCAATACCGTTTGAAGGCAGCGCGCACCAGTTGAGGAACCCAGCCGCTACGGACGCACTAACTGATGCCCGCCTTTTGCAACTTTCGAGACGCGGGGATGAGAACGCTTTTGTCACTCTCTACAGACGCCATCAAGCTCCGGTGTTCCGATTTGCTCTGCATATGTCAGGGAACAGGGAGACCGCGGAAGAGATTACTCAGGAGGTTTTCCTCGCCATGTTAACCGGCGCGCAGCAATACGTACCCGAGCGCGGTCCGTTACAGGGCTACTTGATCGGCGTGGCGCGGAATTGCCTACGGCGGGAGCTCAGAGGTATCCGCCCGATTCCCTCTGATGAGATGGAAGCGATTGGCAACCTGCGCGGCGAATCAGGTGAACAACTGATTGACGAATTGAGCAGAGAACAGGAGGTCGCCGCATTGCGATCCGCCATATTGAGTCTTCCGCCGAACTATCGCGAGGTGGTCGTCCTCTGCGATCTGGAAGGAACAGACTATGCGCAGGCTGCGGAGCAATTGGGTTGCGCGGTTGGAACCGTTCGCTCCCGGTTGCATCGAGCGCGAAGTATTTTGAAAGCGAAGCTGCGGCGGACCGGGGACCGCAAGAGTGAAGGAGCGGCATGGACGACAGGGTAGATCTCGATCGGGCACTTAGCCGCTTGGCAGAAAGCTCCCCTCGAGAAGCAAGCGCCACTGCGGAAGAACGTTTAGTGCTCGAGTTTCGGACCCGGCGCAGGCGCAGACGAGTGCGGTGGGTGTATTCGGGACTTGCTGCTGCCTGTCTCGCCTTAGCTTTGGCATGGTCCGTGTTCCATCACTCGTCCCAATCGCGTTTTAGTAGGCCGGAAGCGACTGGGAGTTATTCGAACGCCATGGAGGGGTTCGTCGCCTTGCCTTATGCGCAGAGCGACGTGCCTTTGGAAGAAGCCGTCATTGTGCGCGTTGAGGTGCAAACCTCCGAACTGGGAATGCTGGGCATGCCGCTTGCTCCGGCGAAGACAAGGGGGAAGGTCCGTGCGGATCTGCTGGTCGGACAGGATGGCGTCGCGCGAGCCGTGCGCTTAGTCGAGTAAAGATTTCTATAAATGTGTTCACTATTGGATTAAACAGGAGAAAAGAATGTACAGAATAATTGCAGTTTCGGCCGTATGCTCGTTCAGTTTTTTCGCGCAAACGGCGGTTGCTCCAAAGGATGCAACCAATCAAAAGCAGTTCATGGTTCAGATGGGCGATGCGGCTGAATTCGGTCCAATCGGCATCACGGCCGCAATGGCTGGACCCATGGCAACCGTTCCGGGAGCGCCCTATTCTGCGCAAGCCGTAACCCGGAGAGTGCAGGTCTTGGCTGATGGCAACCGCATTGAGCAAAGTACTTCCGGCACCGTGGCCCGCGATAGTCAGGGCCGTGTGCGCCGCGATGAGACGCTGCCCGGTCTGGGGTCCGGCGAAGGAGATACCCCTCACTTGGTTACGATTGAAGATCCCGTTGCCGGCGTGCACTGGATGCTCGATGCGCGAACCAAGACCGCTATCAAGATGCCGTTCGCGCACATGAAAACCGGTTCTGGTCCCTTTTTGCCCCCTCCAGGGCCCGACAAGGTCTTCTTCTTCGCCGGACCGGCCCCTGCCGAAGCTGGCGGTCAAGTCGTCATCAAAAAACAGCTTTCGCCGGATTCGAACGTCAGCAAGACTGAATTGGGAACTCAGACGATTGAAGGAGTGGCAGCCCAGGGCACCCGAACCACTCGGACCATTTCTGCCGGAAGCGTCGGGAACGAACAGCCCATCGTGATCACTACGGAGACTTGGTATTCGCCCGATTTGAAAGTCCTCGTCATGAGCAAGACCGAGGACCCCCGCATGGGAGAAACTACCTACAAGCTGACTAACATTCAGCAGTCCGAGCCGGCTGCTAACTTATTCCAGGTGCCGGATGACTACACGGTCAAAGACCAGCCTACGAATAATTTTGTTTATCAGGAAATCAAGAAAAACCCGTAAGTCGCTGCTAATGAACGGTAAGTCCCAGCGCCTTGATGTAACCAGGGTTTACGCGGCACTTCTCAATCCGGATATTTGCGAGTAAGTCGTTCAGCGCAGCGCGGGATTGCTC
>JAFASD010000056.1 GCA_019244945.1 Acidobacteriaceae bacterium
GCATTGCACTAGTCGGAATTAATGGGAGGAATTGCCTTGGCCAGAACAGTGGTTGCCATCACGGGTGCGTCGAGCGGTATCGGCGCGGCATTTGCCAAAAGGCTCGCGCCTGAGCACGACTTGTTGCTCATCGCGAGGCGGAGAGAACGGCTGGACGAACTGGCCCGGGAGTTTTCGCATCGGGAGGGCTCGCAAGTGGAGGTCATCCAGGCCGATTTGACGGTGGAAGCGGATTTGGCCGCGGTTGCCGAGCGAATCGCGAACGAAGAACGGCTGGTGCTGCTCATCAATAACGCGGGATTCGGGACGAAAGGGCGATTCTGGGAGGCGCCCCTCGAGAGCCAGGAAAACATGCACCGACTCCACATCCTGGCAACCGTGCGGCTGACTCATGCGGCGTTGCGTAACATGACGCCTCGCGATCGCGGAGGGATTATCAACGTGGCTTCCGTTTCGGCTTTCGTGAGAAGTCCCGGGACGACAAGCTATGGCGCAACGAAAACCTGGATGACCGCTTTTACGGAAGGGTTGTATCTCGAGTTGCGCGGCTTGGGCTCGAATGTTGTGGTGCAGGCGCTCTGCCCTGGTTTCACCTACTCGGAATTTCACGATGCCATGGGAGCGGACCGGTCGCGCTTGGCTGGGCCTGCATTTTGGCTCAGCGCGGAAGAGGTGGTCGACGCATCGCTTGATGGATTGCGGCGGCGAAAACTGTTCGTAATTCCGGGATGGCGCTATCGGTTGATCACCGCATTTCTGTCAGCGATTCCCACGGCGCTGCGGCTCCATGTAGAAGCGATCGCGGGCCGGGCCAGGTTGGAGCAAATGCCGGCGCCGGATGTGTCCAAGCAGTTACAATGAGATTCGCCACTTATGAAATCCGCCCTTCCGGCGTTTCTATTCGGCTGTGCGTTTCTTATCATTTGCCTTATGCCTGTCGCTGCGGGTGAAATGAATCTTGTGAAGCTGCATGTCGAACCGTTTACGGTAGTCGGAATCGAAGCTCGCACTTCCAATGCGCGCGAGACGACTACCGATGCTGTGATTCCTAAGATGTGGGCGCGGCTTACCAACGAAAATCTGCTCGGCGAGATACCGAAGCGTGTGGATGCGAACGTCGTCGCGGTGTACAGCGATTACGAGAGCGATAAAGATGGCCCTTACAGTTACCTGCTGGGCGCGAAAGTAAGTTCGGCCAAAGATATCCCTTCGGGAATGATCTCCAGGAAGGTGGTATCGGGAACCTACGCCATGTTCACAGCCAAGGGCGGGCCGCCTCCTCAGATGATTGTGGATCTCTGGAAACGCATCTGGTCTCTTGAAAAACCGGGATCCCTGCATCGCGCCTATCAGACGGATTTCGAGGTGTATACCGGAGCGTTCGCGAATGATCCGGCGAACGCTCAGGTGGACGTTTACATCGGTCTTCAGAAATAGTTGTACGACGGCTCGTCGCGCATGACTCCCGCACCGGCACCGGATCGAATTGGACCGGAAGCGGTTCCGCGCAGGCGGTGGAGAGTTGCGGTTCTGCTCGGAACCGGCGTGCTGGTGAATTACTTCGATCGCGTCAATTTATCAGTCGCCGGGCCTGCGCTGCACACCGAATTCGGCCTCTCCGCGGTGGGGTTTGGATACCTGTCGGGCGCGTTCAATTGGACCTACGCGGCGCTTCAGCTTCCCATGGGCGTCTTGCTCGATCGCTTTGGCGTTCGGGCTTTGGGCAGTATCGGCGCGTTTATCTGGAGCATCGCGTCTTTTGGCGCGGCGGCTGCTCCCGGATTGCGCACCTTTTTTTCGATGCGTCTGTTGCTCGGCGTCGGCGAGGCTCCGACATTTCCCGCCTATGCGAAAGCCACCGGCTACTGGTTTCCGCGTGACGAGCGCAGTCTCGCGACCGCGGTCTTCGATGGCGCCGCTAAGTTCGGCCCCGCTATCGGAGTCCTGCTCATGGGCGTTCTCACGGTGAGCTTTGGATGGCGATTCAGCTTCGCGGTGACCGGGCTGGTTAGTTTTTTATATTTCGTAGCGTTTTACTTTGTGTATCGCGACCCAAAGGACGATCGGGGCTTGTCATCTGTGGAGCGGCGTTATTTGGCGGAAGGCGGTGCGCAGCCGGAGTCCGCGACGAAGAAGCCTGAAGGCGCTCCGCTGGCATACTTGCTGCGGCAACGAAAAGTTCAGGGACTGGTTGCGGGTTTTTTTGGTTATAACTACAGCTTTTACCTGCTTCTCTATTGGCTGCCGAGTTATTTTTCTGCGCTTCATTTGGATACTTTGCATTCCGCGTTTTATACCAGCGTGCCTTGGCTGGTCGCAACCGCAACGGACCTTTTAATAGGCGGCTGGCTGGTGGACGCGCTGATTCGCCGCGGCGCCCGGGACACCGTGGTCAGGCAAACGGTACTGATTGCCGGAACAAGCTGCGGTCTGGCGATTGCGGGCGCGATGTCCACGCAGAATCCGGCGATCGCGGTTATCTGGATTAGTATTGCGCTAGGCGGATTGGCTGCCGCAGCGCCCGTAGGATGGTCGATTCCATCGCTTATTGCGCCTCGCGACAGCGTGGGGAGCGTCGGAGGCATACTCAATTTCGGCAATCAGGTGGCGGGGATACTGGCGCCTGTCGTGACCGGCTATCTTGCGGGGTCATTCTCAAACGCGTTCGGTGTTGCGGCGGTTCTTCTGTTGCTCGGAATCGCCGGTTACATTTTCCTGCTGGGCAAAATCGAGCCGGTTCCTGAGCCGGCAGGACGGCACCTGGAAGCATAAAAAATTTCCGCTAAAAACAGGCCACGTCAACGCACTTTCCTTCAACTTTCTGCAATTGTTCGCATCAAATCGCTGTACTTTTGTTCTTGGATTTCGAGGTAAGCAATGGGAACCGTCATCGATGGCTTTGTCCGGCAGCAACTGTTAAATCGTCGAATCAAACTGGAACAGGCGGTGATGGAGTCAGATGGCGCGGGCCATCTGTATCGGTTGCTTCAAGAGGTGGATTCTGCGCTGGGCAAGGTGCAAGACGGATGTTATGGAATTTGCGAAGTCTGTCACGAGCCACTCGAGGCTGACCGGCTGATTGCGGATCCTTTGGTTCGCATCTGCCTGGACCATCTCAGCAAGCGAGAACGATCGGCTTTGGAGCAAGACCTGGAACTCGCCGCACGCGTCCAGAGGGGCTTGCTTCCCCCGCAAAATTTCCTACGCGGCGGCTGGCACATTTCGTACCACTATGAGCCCGCTGGTCTGGTCAGCGGAGATTATTGTGACGTGATTGATTGCGGGGACGCGGGGCTGTACTTTGCCGTTGGAGACGTGTCTGGAAAAGGAGTAGCGGCGTCGATGCTGATGGCGCATCTGCACGCCATGTTCCGGGCTCTTACTTCAGTCGGGTTGTCGCTCAAGACGATGCTAGAACACGCGAGCCGTGTTTTTTCGGAAAGCACGCTGCCGTCCCAGTACGCGACGCTCGTGTGCGGGCGTGCGCTTCCGAACGGGAAAGTCGAGATTTGCAATGCGGGGCATCCGTCACCGCTCATTGTGCGGGATGGAGAAGCGTTTTGCCTCGACAGCACGAACCTTCCTGTTGGCATGTTTAGCAATGAAGAATTTTCGGTTAACGACTTGCAACTCGAGGGCGGACAGAGCATGATCATATACTCGGACGGCGTGTCGGAGATGACTGATGCCTCAGGGCTAGAGTATGGCACTGACCGGCTTCAGCGATTAATTCAGATGAAACACACCGATTCCTCAGGACTGATCGCTACATACCGGAAAGATTTTGCGGAGTTTCGCGGAGATGCGGAAAAACGGGACGATGTGACGCTGTTTGTGCTGAATCGCGTGGCAAAATCGAGCCAGTCCGGCACATCCCTCGCATAGTACCAGGAGCCCTAGACATTTACAAAAACGCAGGTATACTGGACCCACGTCCCTATGTCTATTCAAAAGTTATCGACGAGAGTTTTCGGGTTCTGTTTAGCGGTGATTCTCACGGTTTTTCTCGCCTCGCCTCGCAACAGTTTCGCAGCGAGCTGGACACCGCTGACGAATCTCGCGCCCGGATATGCGGGCAGCATGATGCTGTTGACTGACGGCACAGTCATGGTCCAGGAAAATTATGCGTCCCAGAACTGGATGAGATTGACGCCTGATATTCACGGCAGTTACATCAATGGCATCTGGACCGCGAATCCTATCAATCCGATGAGCATTCCGCGGCTGTACTTTGCCTCGCAAGTCTTAACGGACGGTAGGGTGTGGGTGCTTGGGGGCGAATACACGGGGCCGTTCCTGGATCCGGACTGGGATTCGACCGGCGAGATATGGGATCCGGTGGCGAATACGTGGACGCCCATCGCAGAGTATCCGAACGAAGCTGGCGGTTGCTTCCCGATCGCCATCACCTCGAACGCAAATACCGTGGCCGGTTCCGACGTGATTACCGGCATCTATTCCACCATTCGCTTTCAAGTGGGATGGACGGTCACAGGACCGGGGATTCCCAAAGGCGCGACGGTTACAAGCATAGATTCGTCAACCCAGGTACACATCTCGGCAAAGGCGACGGCGACGGCCACTGGTGTAACGCTCCAGTTCATCGGAACCCCGTTGGCATGTTTTGGCGATGACCCCTCCATTCTGATTCCCGGGGGGAACATTCTCGCAGGAAATCTACTCAATGGCTCCACTTACAAGTATTCAATCGCGACAAACTCCTGGAGCTTCGCGGCGAACAAGGTTTATAACGATTCGAGCGATGAAGAGGGCTGGACCAAACTGCCTAACAACAATGTCTTGACCTACGATCTATTTGAAAGTGTCTTTAAGGGCACGGGCTACGCCGAGATTTACAACCCGAGCTCGGATTCCTGGAGTAGCATCAGTCCTGCGGATGGCACGGCAAGCGGTACGCTTCCCGTTTTGAGCAGTCCTGCTGTCGGCTATGAGTTGGGACCGGTACTGCGTTTGCAAGATGGACGCGTCCTCGTAATTGGGGCTAATAATCACACTGCTCTTTATACGCCTTCCACGAATACCTGGGCGGCTGGGCCGGACATCTACGGCACGCTCAGTAACCCGCATGGCACAATTCATAACGCGAAATTCGGCGCCGACGATGCTCCGGCTGCGCTCATGCCGAACGGTCATGTGCTGTTTGCCGCCGACGCGGGCGCAAATCCAATCACCACCACCGGAAACACAACGAGCGGTTCTGCGATCATCACGAACATTCCGTCGACTGCCGGTTTGCAACCTAATTGGGCGGTGAATCAGGCTGACGGGAAGAACAACGTGATTCCTCCAGGCACGAGCATCGCGAGCATCGACTCGGCGACCCAAATCCACATTTCACAGAACGCGCTCGCTACAGTTAAAGGTCTTGGGTTGGTGTTTGGCGGTATTTTCAGCAATCCCACGGAACTGTTTGATTTCAATCCAAGTGCCGGAACGATCAATCCAGTTTCGCCGGCCGATCCCGATGGCAGCCTTGCCTTTGATCCTTCTTTTGTGACGCGCATGGTAGTACTGCCTACAGGTCAACTGCTCTTCGCGGATATAAGCAACCAGCTCTGGATCTACACGGCGGATGGCTCGCCAAATCCGTCACTGCGTCCGGTAATTAATAACGTGGCGTACGGCGGCAAAGGTGTGTTCAC
>JAFASD010000066.1 GCA_019244945.1 Acidobacteriaceae bacterium
CAGGCCCTTACTCGACGGCCGTCCGGCAGAACGGATTCGTCTTTCTCAGCGGTCAGATTCCGCTCGATCCGCAATCCGGCCAACTCGTCACCGGATCCATTGAGGAGCAAACCGAACGGGTGCTCGAAAACCTCAAAGCCGTTCTCCGGGCCGCCGGGCTCTCTTTCGAGCATGTCGTGAAAACCACCGTTTTCCTGAAAGACATGGGCAATTTCGCCCGCATGAATGAAACCTACGCGAAGTACTTCAGCGCGAATCCGCCGGCCCGCTCCACAGTCGAAGTTGCCCGTCTCCCGCGCGACGTACAAGTCGAAATCGAAGCCATCGCCATCGATTCCCGCACTGCATAACCATTCACTGCTTCGGAGCGTCAGCCGGCTTCAACGGAGGATGCGCGCTGTATTGCTTTTGCGGAGGATTTAACTTGATATCAATGTTCTTCTGCTCGCTGTCCAGATCGAACTTCTCCCCGTATGTCTGGTATCGAGTCGTCACCACCTGCAACTGAACCGTGCCCTGCGGCACCGGCGGAAAGTGGGCTATACCTTGCAGATTGGTGTGTACTTCCCAATGAATCGGTTTTCGCTTCCCCAATTTCATGATCTGATGAGAACCGAGAAAATCGAGAATCACGGCCGCGTTCTCCACCGGCTTATCGTACTGGTTTTTCACGGAAACCGTGATCGTCGTTTCCGGCGTGCTCCCCCTCAGAATGAGCGGGAATACAGTAAAAAACGCCACCAGAGCTCCTCCGCACTTCATGCTAAGAATTATCGCGTAACACCTATCGCGCCGCCCGCGCGTTCGGTGAATTGAGCAGTAGTGGCTCTATCGTGCTCCGCAACGCTGCTTCGTCCATGAGTCCCGGATGATACAGCCTGACGATGCCGCGCCGGTCTACAACCACAATCGTCGGCGTTGTGCTTACTCCGAAGCGTTGAAAATTGCTCTCATCCACGGGGACCTGCGCGTTCGGAATGCCGCCATAATATCGTTCATAGACTTTCTCGATAAACGGCTTTTCCTCTGAGGGCGCGGCGTGCTCGTCCGTCGCGGTGTAGCCATACAATCTGGTCGGCGCGACAATGACCAAACCCTTCGGCTCTAGCTCCTCGCCGAGTTTCGCGATCACCGGCGCTTCGGCTTTGCAATCCGCGCACCAGTGCGCCCAAAAGAACAGCAGCAAAACTTTGCCGCGCAAGGTGCTGATCGGTGCTGGCTTCCTTCCAATCCATTCAGGTTCCCGAAGAACCGGTAGCGGTCTGCCCTCTAGCGTGAGTTCGTTCAGGTTTTTCTGCAGTCGCTCCACCAAGGATGTCCCGCTCCACGTCCGCATCTCCGCCTGTAAGAACCGTACTGCCTCAGCCCGTCCCTGAGTTGCGGCCATCGCCTCCGCCTCAATCTCTAATGCCGCTCCTAGCGCGAGAGGTAAATGCGGCTCCGCGTCCAGTTTCCTGGTCCCAAGCGTCACCTGCGAGATGCGCTTGATCTCTTCAGCTTCCTTTGTCGCTTCCTCTACGTGGCCCGCCGCCAGCTCCCCGCGCGCAACCCACGAGAGCGCCTCCAAAGCCTCGGGAGTATCGCCGTTGCTTCGTCGATATTGCGCAACCAGCGCTGCCGCTAATTGCAGATTTCCTTGCTGAAGAGCAACTTCGACGTAAGCAACAATGCGCGGAGTCGCCGGTTGTCCATAGGTCTGCGCCGCGGTTCGCGCCGGACGGAGCAGACAGGCCGCGAGTACCGCGAACAGCGCTAATAGCCTCAGCGAGTGCACAGACTCTTTATGTACTCGCGAAACGCTTCGCCCAGATCGTGCCGGTTCAGCGCAAATTCTACGGTCGCTTTCAGAAAACCGAGCTTATCGCCTGCGTCATAACGCGTTCCTTCAAATTTGAAGCCATAGATCGGACGATTCCGCAGCATATATTTCAGTGCGTCGGTCAGCTGAATTTCTCCACCACTCCCCGGCTCGATTCGTTCGATGCACTGGAAGATCTCGGGAGTCAAAATATATCTCCCGATAATCGCCAGATGCGATGGAGCGTCCGCGGGCTTCGGTTTTTCCACCATGTTGCGGATCCGAAACAGCCGATTCTCTCTCCCGTTGTCCATCACCAACTCCGCATCCACAACTCCGTATGCGGAAATCTGATCTCCGGGAACCTCCATCAACGCCAAAACCGAAGCGCCGTAATATTCGTAAATTTCGAGAAGCTGTCGAACGCACGGATTTTCCGACGCAATAATGTCATCCGAAAGAACTACCGCGAACGGCTCCGTTCCGACCAGTTCCTTCGCGCGCAGAACCGCATGCCCCAAACCCAGCGCTTCCTTCTGCCTCACATAGGAGATATCGATCATGTCCGAAATCGATCGCACCATGGAAAGCATTTCGCTCTTGTTCTTCGATTCGAGAAGTTGTTCCAGCTCGAAACTGACATCGAAATGATCCTCAATCGAAGACTTGCCGCGCCCCGTGACGATAATAATGTTCCGTATCCCGGAA
>JAFASD010000038.1 GCA_019244945.1 Acidobacteriaceae bacterium
GCCATGTGAGCGCGGCCCTGCAGGTTGAGAACGGCGTAAGAACGGCCATTGCGGGCTTTCGAGGTGAACACGCCGCGGCCGGGCAAGCCGCTGGGGTAATTCGCAGGCCGCAGAAGGCGCGGCTGGTGCTCGTAATAGTCGTGAATCTCCCGCTTGTCGAAGCTGTGATTGCCGCCCGTAAGGACATCCAGGCCAAGCCCCAACAACTCTTCGGCAATCAGAGGTGTAATGCCGAAGCCTCCCGCGCTGTTTTCCGCGTTGGCGATCGCCAGATCTATTTTGTATTCCTCGACCAGCCGGTTTAGATTATCAGCGACAATGCCGCGTCCACCCGAGGCGAAAATATCGCCAATAAAAAGAATGTTCATGAACCGGGAGACAGAAAAGGAAAGCGTTCCCTCGACAAGCTGCTTGTCTGGCCTCCGTCATTGACCCCTAAGAGTGCAGGGGGGAATCCTCCGAGCGCCTTTAGGCTTCTCCATGGCATCCGAGAGGACACCGGAGCCTGCACACCAGCGCTTCATTCGAGCCGGACTCCATGACATTGACTATCGGATCAATTAATTGGAGACCAGAGGGGCGCTCTTGCGGGGAACGCTTCAGAAAACAGAATAGCAGAGGAAGGTCCGGATTGCTCGAAACGCGAACCTCTTCAACGCAAGTTGATGTGACGTCTGGCCATTCAACAGGAGCAAAGCAGTAGTCTTGTAGACTCAATACAGCGTGCCCTAAGGTCGGCGGAGTAGGAAAATGCTTCCCGCTTTTCTATCGCGGCTATTTACGACACTGCGGCCGCACGGTCGCGAGCGGCAGCGGTTTCACGGCCTCGAAAACATATTCCGCGACTTCCGTTTTGCCCTTCGCCAATGCCGCAAGAACGCTGGTTTCACCGCGGCTGCGGTGCTTTCGCTCGCGCTCGGGATCGGAGCCAATACGGCTCTGTTCTCCTTTGTGAATGCTATTTTGCTGAAGCGCTTACCGGTACCAGCCGCGGACCGGCTGGTATTGCTCAAGAGTTCGGGCACGCGGCAGGCGCTCAGCTACAACGAACTGAACGAGATCGACCGGCAAGCGACAGAACTGGACGGAATGTCGGGAAGTTTTGCCGTCGATATCAGCGCAATATTCGGCGATCAACCTGAATGGATCTCTGCCGAGCTTGTAACGGGAAACTACTTCCGCACGCTGCAGATTAAGGCGGAACGCGGCAGACTACTCACTCAAAGAGATTTGGATGATGCAGCCGGCAATCCTGTTTGCGTGATCAGCTATCGCCTGTGGCAACGCCAGTTCCGAGGCGCGCCGGACACCCTTGGCCGCAGTATACGGTTAAACACGCGTCCCTACAAAATCATTGGGGTCACGGAACCGGGATTTGCAGGATCCGATTTACAACACCCCGCGGACCTCCAGATACCCGCAACCAGACTGATCGATTACATGCCCGCATTCGTGGGCGTTCCGCATTTCGATTGGAGATCGCGGCTCTACCTCTTTGCAACCATCGGGCGCCTCGCGCCCCATGCCTCCCGCGCCAGCGCCGCGGAGCAATTGAGCCGGCTGAATCGGGATTATCTGAAATCGCAGAAAAAGGACCACGAAGGAGATATTCAAGTGGCCGACGGCAGCGCTGGGGTCCAGAGCTCATGGCAATTCGGCAAGCCCGCTTCGATTCTTCTCGCCGTATCCGTAATCGTGCTGCTCATTGCCTGCGCGAATCTGGCCACGCTGCTGCTATCGCGGATGTCAGCGCGTTCCTCCGAGTTCGCTCTGCGGCTGGCCATTGGTGGTTCGAGAGGCCGTATTCTGAGTCAAGTATTTGTGGAGAGCGCACTGCTCGCGGTTTTCGGCACGGCTTCGGGCATCGTGCTCGCAGTCGCAATCCAAAAAATCCTGCTATCATTCTTGAACCGGACGGTTCCTGTAATCCACCAGCTGCACCTCGCGCTAGACGGAAACGTGCTTGCATTTGTCGCCGCCGCCTCCGTGGTTAGTGTGTTGCTGTTTGGAAGCGCGCCAGCTTTACAGGCAGCGCGAACGGCGGCACTCGGCTCGTCTACGGGCAATACGCGCGCCGGAGCTGGTCTCCGCAAAATGTTTGTAGTTGCGCAGATCGTACTATCTTTCGTTGTTGTACTTACGGCAGGGCTTCTCGTGGGAACGCTGCGGAATTTGAGAACTTTGGATTTTGGTTACCAGCCCGATGAAATCGCGGCGATTGATATCAGGCCCGCCTCAGGCGGCTATACGGGAATACAGGCCGACCGATTTTATGCGAGCGTCGTGGACCAGATTCGCAGTCTCCCAGGTGTCTCCGCGGCGGCAACAGCGTTTGGGGTGAATTTCCAAGGCGCGATGAAGATGAAACTCGATTCGGATCCGCAAGGCGCCGCTTCCCGCCATGTGAATATTTATGGGGTCGGCCCCGGATACTTTAGTACCTTTGGAGGGCGCGTTCTCGCGGGCCGTGATTTCAATGCGGGCGACACGCCGGACAAACCCCAGGTCTACATCATCAGCGAGCATCTGGCGAAGACATATTTCCGCGATCAGAACCCGATCGGCCGTTATCTCCTGCACGACGGTCGAAAGCTGCCGGTGATCGGAGTAGTGCCGAATATCCGAGATCAGGGCCCGCGCGAGACGAGCCTGGACACCGTCTACCAGAATGCTGGGCAGTTACTTGCGTCCAGCCTTACCATATTTGCGCGATGCGGTGGTCCGTGCGGGCCGTTGCTGCCCAGCTTCAGAATAGCGATTCGGAAGCTGGACCCAAACACACCGATTCTCAACATGCGCACCGTGCATACAGAGATTGAAGGCGCGTTTTCCTCGGAAGCAGTGCTCGGATTTTTGTCGACGATGTTTGCCGTGCTTGCGATGCTGCTGGTCGCCACGGGAATTTATGGAATTCTTTCGTATTCGCTCACCCGGCGTACCCGGGAAGTAGGACTCCGGATGGCTCTAGGTGCGTCGGCAAGAGACATCGTTGGCTTATTCGCATCGGAAGCTGCCGCAATGATCGTGCTCGGGACATCGATCGGCGTTCCTGCTGCGCTGGCGGCTGTCACGATGCTCAAATCGCAACTGTTCGGCGTCGCGCCCCACGACCTTGCCACGCTTTCGGCTTGCGTGTTATGCATCATGGCCACTATTATTGTGGCTTCCGCTGCCCCCATCCGCCGGGCGCTTCGGATCGCACCGCAGCAGGCATTGCGAATCGAGTAGTGCGTAGGCAGCGATGTAACGCTCTGGCCGCCGCGCCCTTCGAAATATCCGCGGCGGAGACAGAAAGAAAAGCGTTCCTTTCGAGAAGCTGCTTGTCGCCGGCATTGACCCCACAGAGTGCAGGGGGATCCTCCGAGCGCCTTAGGCTTCTCCATGGCATCCGACAGCACACCGGGATCTGCACACCAGCGCTTGATTCGAGCCGGACTCCATGACATTGGCTACCGGATCAATTAATTGGAGACCAGAGGGCGCTCTTGCGGGAACGCTTCAGAAAAAAGAGTAGCGTAGAAAGATGAATGGGCGCAGACGGGTGAGGGGTCGCGCAGCCAGCGAGGTTTGCCTCTTATTCTGGCGTTAGCCGAAACGCAACTTAGCTGATTGACACGTTGATGCATGTCTAGCCGATTCGCTTTGCGATATGGATTGCTTCTTGCGTGTTCTGCATGCCAGGTTTTCTCGGATCCTCCCGGCACCCGGTGGCCGGGGCGGACTGCGCCGTACACACGAACAACAACAGCAAGAACAGGCCAGAAAGTCGCTTCATTCAGCGCTCGTGAAATGGGGGCGCGGAAGAGGGCGTTCTTTAGTTCTCGTTCTAAACGATCTTTTTCCACCGTTTGAATGCTTTTACGTCTTCCTGAGTCAGAACAAACCATTCCCCTTGACCTCGCTTGTCGGCGAAGCGCCTGTGCCAGTATGCTTCAACTCCAATTGGGTCGTCCGTTTCGATGCTGTGAATCGTCGTTGGTGGAACCGGAATCTTGATCGCTAATTCGCTGCCGCGCCTGCCGACAGAATTAGTCCTCCCGATTTTGTAGTGAGTGCCTGATTTCATCAGGTAGACAAACTCAGTGGCTATCCTTGGCTCCGATTTCCGTATGGGTGAATGCGGGTGCGGGCCATTTTTTCGCAAGTCGCAGAGCGCCAGAACATCTTCGTAGCCGGTTCTTTTTTGGCCATACGCTGCAACCGCGTTTAAGAGCTTTTGCTTTCCACCAAACCGCCTGAATACCGAGTGAGAAGGGAAGGATTGATCTTCTCGCCCCTTCCGTCGAATTTCGCCTTCAACCGGGAATCTGCCCAACTCGCGTGTGAACGCGATGTACCTTTCCAAAAGCTCGTCATCGCCGGTTTTCGCTTGAAATGAATTCGGAGCGTATCCGGCTTCGGCGAGGGCATCGCCCCAGCGTAGCCAAGTGTGCGGATACCATTGCGACATCTTGACGCCCGTGGCGTTCTCGAATGCTTGCCTCCCTGGAGCCTGTCCGCCATTCTCAAGCGCCAGACGTTTTATGTCCTCTAGGATTTGTTGCCTGTCCATTCTGTTGCTTCCAAAATTATAGAGACGGCACGGCGCACGTTCAACCGCCCTCTGCGTTCCAATAAGCCCTCCGCTGTACTGCATAGACGAGGCGAAATGCCGTCTCCAGCCCTGGAGAGTTGATGTTACGGCGCCGCCGCTAATTTTAAATAGAAACAACTGAAGGGGTCTGTGCGAGCCCTACCGAAAGGCCTTGACTTGATATAGTGAAATCACTATATTGAACCGGCGATGACTGATGAATCGGAGCAAACGTCTTTCAAGCCGGTGGTATGGGTCGGGTCGAGCCGCAAAGATTTGCGCAAATTCCCCGACGCGGTACAAGACCATATTGGTTATGCGCTTTTTGTCGCGCAGCAAGGCGGTAAACATCGGGACGCGAAGCCGTTAACCGGATTCGAGGGTGCCGGG
>JAFASD010000131.1 GCA_019244945.1 Acidobacteriaceae bacterium
GTGATTGGCGAAGTGGAGCTTGCGTCTTATTTTTTGAAGGGACCGGTTATCGGGATTACGGGATCGAATGGAAAGACTACGACGACGGCATTGACCGGGCATGTGTTGAAGCAGTGCGGAATGGCTTGCCAGGTGGGCGGGAACATCGGCACGGCGGTTACGGCGCTTATTGATTCTTCTAGGGCGGATCAGTGGAACGTTCTCGAGCTATCGAGTTTTCAACTCGAATCGATTCGCACGTTTCGAGCTCGAATTTCGGCTTGCTTGAACGTGACTCCGGATCATTTGGACCGGCACCACACGTTCGAAAAATACGCAGCGGCCAAGGCGCGCCTGTTTGAGACTCAGAATGCGGAGGATTGTGCGGTTTTGAATTACGATGACGAAACCTGCCGGAGTTATGCGCGGCAGACCAGAGCCACGGTGTACTGGTTCAGCTCTGCCAGGCGCGTGCCCTCCGGTATTTGGATGAATGGGGACGAGCTGTTCTTGAACGATGAATCGTTCCTGGCGCAGTCGCAAATAAAGCTGCGCGGTTTGCACAATGTGGAAAATGTCATGGCGGCGGCGCTCGTGGCGCACCTGGCGGGGGCGGCAGTGAAACAGATCGGAGCGGCTGTCGAATCTTTTCCCGGCGTGGAGCACAGGCTTGAATTCGTGCGCGAAGTGGCGGGCGTGGCTTATTACAACGACTCAAAAGCGACCAACGTAGACGCGACTTTGAAGGCGATTGATGCGTTTCCGCAGGGTTTATGGATCATCCTCGGCGGGAAAGACAAGGGAAGTGAATACGCGCCTTTGAGAGAACCATTGCGGCAAAGAGCGAAGGCCGCCTTATTGATTGGAGCGGACCCGCCTTATCCGCAGGCCGCGGCCCCGCTCATCAAAGAAGCTTTGAAAGATGCCGTTCCGATTTTTGAGTGCGGCACGCTGAAACGCGCGATCCACTACGCGCGTGAGCACGCGGCCAGCGGCGACGTGGTTCTGCTCGCGCCCGCTTGCGCGAGTTTCGATCAGTTTCAAAACTACGAAGAGCGCGGTAACGCGTTCAAACAGATTGTGGCGGACTTGTCGTAAAGCAAATGGCGCAGCGGCTCAAAACAGATTGGATTTTGTTTTTGACGGTGATCACGATGGTGTGTTTTGGTCTGGTAATGGTGTACACATCGTCCGCGGTCGTCGCGCAGATCAAATATCACGTTTCGAGCACTCATTTTGTCTTAAGACAGCTGGGTTGGGCGATTGTTTCGATGAGTGTCCTACTGTATTGCATGAGGCGCGACTATCGTCGATGGAACAGCCCCAAAGTCGCGTTCGCCGGCTTAGGTTTGGTCTTGCTGCTGCTATTGGCGGTATATGTTACGGATAGCGGTAGTCATCGATGGCTGAAAGCAGGCCCGTTTTCGTTGCAACCCTCGGAGCTGGCGAAACCGGCCCTGACGCTATTTCTGGCGTTTTTTCTTTGCCGGCGTTTGGATGCCATCAACGACCGGCACACATTAGGGCCGATTGCCATATGCATATCCTTCATGGCTTTGGCGGTCGCGGTCGCGGATTTAGGAACGGCGGTGGTGCTGGTTACAACGACCATCGCGGTGATTTTCGTGGCGGGCGTCGAGTACCGGTATCTGATTGCATGCGGCGTTTTAGGCGCTCTGCTAGGCGCGGGGTTCATCATCATGAAACCTTATCGGCTTGCACGAGCGATCGATTTTGTGGATAGAAATCACACACTCTTGAACAAAGTCGATCCGAACGGGCACGTACTCGGATATGCAAAACAAACGGCCTCGACCAGCGATCCCGGTTATCAGCAGCGGCAGGCCAAGATTGCGGCGGGCGCGGGAGGAGTGGCGGGCGTTGGACTGATGAACGGAAATATCCTTTATGTGCCGGAGGCGCACACGGATTTCATTTACGCGGTTATCGGGGAAGAGACTGGTTTTCTTGGGGCAGCGCTGTTGATCGCCGGATTTATGGTGGTGCTCTGGCGCGGGATGAGGACGTATATCTGCGCGGCGGATCATTTCGGGCGCTATCTGGCGCTCAGTGTGACGGTTTGTGTAGTGGTGCAGGCGCTGGTGAATATCAGCGTGGTGCTCGACCTGATACCGAATAAAGGCATTCCTTTGCCGTTTATCAGCTACGGTGGGAGCTCGCTTCTGAGCACGTTACTGCTTATGGGCATGCTCCTGAGCGTGAGCGAGCATGCGGCCTAGAACGGCTGGCGATGATGCCGTACTCGTTTGTCTTGACTGGCGGCGGTACCGGCGGGCACATCTTCCCGGCGCTTGCGGTCGCGCGTATTTTGCGAGAACGGGGACACCGTCTTTTGTTCATTGGGACGAGCGAAGGGATGGAGGCGCGCCTGATTCCGGAGTGGGGGTACGAAATAGAGTTCATCCGGAGCAGCGGGTTGAATCGCGTCGGCGTGCGCGAGCAGGTTCGGACCATGATGCAGTTGCCGGCGAGCGTGGCGGCGGCCTCACGCGCGCTGCGCAGCTTCCGACCCCAGGCGGTTTTCAGCATGGGCGGTTATGTGGCCGGACCGGTGATGCTTGCCGCGGTGCTGAACCGCATTCCGCTGATCGTGATGGAACCGAACGCGATCCCCGGATTCGCCAATCGAAAGGTGGCGCGCCGTGTTTATCGGGCGCTTCTCGGATTCGAATCGACGCGAGCCTGGTTTCCGCGATCCAAGTGCGAGGTCACGGGACTGCCGGTTCGTCCGGAATTCTTTACGGTGGAACCGAAGCACGGCGGACCTTTCACGGTGCTGATCACCGGAGGCAGCCGGGGAGCACGCAGCTTGAACCGCGCGTCGCGGGCCAGTTGGCCGCTTTTTCGGGAGAGCGGGAGTGGGGTTCGTATTTTTCATCAGACCGGTCCCGCGGAGCACGAAAGCTCAGCGCAAGAGTTTGCTGCCACCGGACTCGAAGGACAGGTTGTGCCGTTCATTAAGAACATGGCGCAAGCCTTTGCAGGAGCGGATTTGGTGGTCGGCCGCGCTGGAGCGGGAGCGGTAAATGAGATCGCAGCCGCGGGCATGCCTTCGGTTCTGGTCCCTCTGCCGTTTGCGGCGGACGATCATCAGCGGCGCAATGCGGAAGCGTTGGTCTCAGCCGGGGCAGCGCGCATGGTTTTGGATGGGGAGCTGAATGGAGAGCGCCTTTTTCAGGAAGTGGAAAAGATGCAGCGGAATCCCGGGGAATTGGACGAGATGCGCGCGAGGGTGCGGCGATTCGCGAAACCGGGCGCGGCGGAGCGGGCGGCGGAAGTTTTAGAGGAAGCGGCAACGAGAAAAATGCAAAACAGCAGGTTTTCGCATTGACACGAAAAAGGAAAGCCGAAACAATACGTTTGAGAAATGTTTTTTAAGCCCCAACACGTGCACTTCGTGGGAATCGGGGGCATTGGGATGAGCGCGATCGCGGAGGTCCTGCTGACGCTGGGATATGAGGTATCCGGGTCCGATGTGAAGCTCAGCTCGATCACAGACCGGCTATCGAGCCTGGGAGCGGCGATACACCTCGGCCATGAAGCGGGGAATGTGACCGGCGCCAGAGCGGTGGTGGTAACGTCCGCTCTCGATGCTGCGAATCCGGAAGTGATGGAGGCGCGGCGGCTCCAAATTCCGGTGATACCTCGCGGCGAGCTGCTGGCCGAACTGATGCGCTTGAAGTTTGGGATTGCGATCGGGGGCAGTCATGGAAAGACCACGACGACTTCCATGGTGGCCTCGATTCTGAATGCCGCGGAGATGGACCCGACCGTGGTGGTGGGCGGGCGCGTCGCGGGAATGCAAGGCTCCAATGCGCGGGTGGGGAAGAGCGCGATTTTGGTGGTGGAGTCCGATGAGAGCGATGGCTCGTTTCTGAAATTAGCGCCGATCATCGCGGTGGTGACCAACATTGACCGCGAGCACCTGGATCACTATGCGTCTCTCGAGGAAATTCAGACAGCGTTTGCCGATTTTTTGAACAAAGTGCCTTTCTATGGCGCGGCGATCGTGTGCATGGAAGACGAGAACATCCAGCAAATCTTTCCCTCGATCGGGCGGCGCACGATCAGTTACGGGCGATCGGCGCAGGTCGATTTGGAGATTTGTAATATCGCGCTCTCATCGGCCGGTAGCGATTTTACGGTTCGCCGGGGTGGCGATGAGCTTGCAAAATTTCACCTGAACGTTCCAGGAGTGCACAATGTGCTCAATGCCACGGCCGCAATTGGCGTGGGACTGGAGTTGGAAGTCCCGTTGGCGCGCATTCAGAGCGGTTTGGAGGCGTTCAGCGGCGTTGACCGACGGTTCTCGATTCGGGGAGTGGAGCATGGCGTCACGGTGGTGGACGATTATGGCCATCATCCGACCGAAATAAAAGCGACTCTGGAAGCGGCCAGACTTTCTCCGTATAAACGGATTCATGTCTTGTTTCAGCCTCATCGCTTTTCGCGCACCAAGCATTTGATGGATGACTTTGGCACGGCGTTCCACCAAGCCGACGATCTGTATTTGCTGGATATTTACGCGGCATCGGAGCCGGCGATCGACGGCGTAAGCGCCCAAGCTCTTTTGGAAAGGATTCGTTCGTATGGTCACCGCTCGGCGCATTATGTGGCGAGCATGGAGGAAGGCATCCAGACGATCGCTCGCGCGGCGAATCCTGGGGACCTGATCATCACGTTGGGCGCGGGCAGCGTCTCCCAAGCAGCCGAGAAGATCCTCATTCAATTGCGAGGGCAAGGTTAATGGCGCGCCAGGAGCATTCGCTTTGGGGCGGAATCCGCTGGTGGCGCCTTCTCTTTTGGCTGGTTGCGGGTGTGCTTCTGATGGTGAGCACCCTGTTCGGATGGCGCCGTACGGAAGAGTTCTTGATTAAGGATGACCGCTTCCGGATTGCGGAGGCGGAGGATTTCGCATCGCCAAGCAGGAATCTGCTATTGGAGGGAATTCACTATGCGCCGGCTTCCCAGATCCGTCGTGTGTTCGCCGAAGATTTCGGCCGCAGCCTTTATCTGGTTCCGATACAAGAACGCCGTAGGCAGATCCTGGAGATTGATTGGGTGGAGAATGCGTCGGTGTCGAAGATCTGGCCGGACACGGTAAAGGTGCGGATTCGGGAGCGCGTTCCCGTCGCTTTCGTTCATCTGTTGCCGAACCAGAAGGACGGGAGATTTCAATTGGCGCTGATTGACAAGGACGGCTACATCCTGAGGCCGCGGGTAAAGGCGAAATTCACGTTGCCGGTGATCACGGGAATTCGTGAGGACGAAGAGCGTGAGAACCGGCGTGCGCGCGTGCGCCGGGTTCTTTCGATGTTGAAAGATATTGGGCCGCTGAGCCAACAGGTTTCCGAAATCAACGTGGCCGATCCGAACGATCTGGTGTTGGCGGAACACGTCCAAGACGGCGTGGTGAATCTCTTGATGGGCGACGAAAACTATGCCGAACGGCTACAGAATTTTTTGGCGAACTACGACGAACTGAAAGAGAAGCGGCCGGATGCAAAGACGCTGGATTTGCGTGTTGACGGCCTGATTACGGCAGTGGGAGAAGAGCACCATGCGCAGTAAGACAAGACTCGCGGTGGGGCTGGATTTAGGAAGCACGAGCACGCGGGTGGTGATCTGCGGGCTGGAAGAGGAAACGGTGAAGTTCCTCGGGTTTGGCGAAGCGCCGGTTCAGGCGTGGAACCGGTCCCGTTTGGCGGATCAGGAAGCGCTTGCCGAGAGCATACGGTTCGCGCTTCATGAGGCGGAGCTGCGGGCGCAGGTGTCGCCGGAATCGGCCGTGATCGGGGTGGGCGGATCAGTCGCCGGCGTGAACAGTCGTGGTTTATACGAGTTCGGCAGAAGGCGCGACATTGAACCCGGAGACTTGCGTTACGCGGTGGAGCTTGCCGCGCGCGTTCGCCTGGAAGAGGACCGGCAGGTTTTGCAGATCTGCCCGCAGGATTTTACGCTGGACGGACGCGCGGGATATCGCAACCCGAAGGGCAT
>JAFASD010000201.1 GCA_019244945.1 Acidobacteriaceae bacterium
AACGTCATGATCAGCGCTCTGGACGCTCGCGGCCTGTACACCAGCAACCTCGATATCGGTCAGAGATCGTACGACGCCAACGCGACCAGAATCAAGGAACAATATTTACGCGAGAGCGATCTGGCGCAACAGGACGTATTGGCCGAAATAGCCGAAGGCACCGGAGGCACATTCTTTCGCAACAACAACGACCTGAAGGAAGGATTCAGGCGTGTCGCCGCTGCTCCCGAATACCTATACATTTTGGGATTTTCGCCGCAGAACCTGAAGTTTGACGGCACATTTCATAAGTTGAAGGTCGTGGTGAAGGACCCCGCTGGCCTCGCGGTGCAGGCGCGTCGCGGATATTATGCGCCCAGGCACTTCTCCAACGCGGAAGAGACTGCGAAAGCGGAGATTGCAGACGCTGTTTTCTCGCGGGAGGAGATGCATGGCCTTCCGGTCGAGTTGCACACGCAATTCTTCAAATCGGGCGAGGTGGATGCCAAAGTGACCGTGCTTGCCCGGGTGGACTTGAAACACATGCCATTCCGCAAAGCCGATGGGCGGAACCTGGACGATCTGACCGTAGTTTCGGCGCTTTTTGATCGCGACGGCCACTATATTACTGGGATTCGAAAAGTGATCGAGATGCGGTTGCGCGATGAAACTTTGGCCAAGCTGAGTTCCGGTATCACTGTAAAGACAAGTTTTGATACCAAGCCGGGAAGCTATTTCGTTCGTTTGGTGGTGCGCGATGCCGAAGGACAATTGATGTCCGCGGAGAACAGCGCTGTGGAAATTCCGTGATGAGAGGTGGAAAATGCAGTTCCGAAATATAAAGCTCTTGACGGGCGCTCTCTGGTTGGCGGCAGGGTTGGCGCGAGCGCAAACTCCTACTACGCCGCCACCGCCGGCCCAAGCCGACTCCTCGAAGACCATCATTCGCGCTGAGAAGCGCCTGGTTCTGGTGGATACGATCGTCACCGACAAAAAAGGAAACTACATTCGCGATCTCACCGCCAAAGATTTTCGCGTATGGGAGGACAACAAAGAGCAAGACGTCGAGAGTTTTTCATTCGAGGCCGATCCCAAGTCACCTTTGAATAACCAAACGCACTATTTAATTCTGTTCTTTGATAACTCGACCCCTGAATATGCCAATCAGATCCAGGCTCGCCAGGCGGCGTTGAAATTTATCGATGCCAATGCGGGGCCGAACCGTTTGATCGCGGTAGTCGATTTCGGCGGTAGCCTTCGCGTGGCACAGAACTTCACGGCGGATACGGAGCGTCTGAAACAAGTGGTGAACGGGGTAAAATTTTCGACGGTTTCGCCGAACGGTGAACTGGCGTCTTTAGGGAATCCGCAGTTGGGCCGAGCCGAGGCGGATTTCGGGGCACGCGACGTTCTTCTCGCCTTGCGCAGTTTGGCGAAGAGCCTCGCTCAAGTGCCGGGGCGTAAGACGCTGGTATTTCTCAGCGCCGGGTTTATTCTCGATCCCGAGCTGAGATCGGAACTGACGGCCGTCATTGATGCCTGCAATAAAGCCAATGTGGCGATTTACCCAATCGACATTCGTGGCCTCGTAGCAGCGTCCATTCACCCGCCGGTCAACCCATTTCCCGATCAACCAGGCGCGTTACCGAGCGGCAGAACGGATGTTTCGGCATTTCTCCGAACTGTTTCCTACTCGCCGCAGCATGGTGGAGGGAGTGGTGGCGGAGGCGGTGGCGGGGGACACGCCAGCGGAGGTGGCATGGGCGGCGGCGGCCATGGTGGAGGATCTGGTTCAGGTGGCGCGGGTGGAGGGCGCTCGGGCGGGGGCGGCACGGGCACTGGCGCAAGGGGCGGAGGTGGAGGCGGAGGCAGCGTGCTGAATCAGCCCTTCGTCATGAATAATCCTTACAATCAGCCGCGGCAAATCATTCCGACCATTCCCAATGTGACCGCCGTTCAGAACATTCTCTATGAGCTCGCCAACGGCACGGGCGGTTTTGTGATCGTGAACACGAATGATCTGCTCGGTGGCTTGCAGAAGATCGGAAGCGAAGAAAACGAATACTACGTGCTCGGCTATACACCGAAAGATGAATCTCCCGAAGGAGCTTGTCACACTCTCAAGGTCAAAGTAGATCGTGGCGGCACCATTGTGCGTGCGCGCAGCGGCTATTGCAACGCGAAGCCGCTGGATCTGCTTGCCGGAAGTCCAGCGGAAAAAGATCTAGAGACTCGCGCGGCCGCACCGGTCCAGGGAAACGTGGGCGCATCCATCGCTCTCCCGTTCTTCTACACGTCACCGAATACGGCGCGCGTCGATGTAGCGATGGAAATTCCGTCGACCGCGCTGAAATTCGAAAAGGAAAAAGGGAAACTTCATTCCGATATAAATGTCCTGGGAATCGCTTATGCGCCGGATGGCGCGGTTGCTGCAAAATTCAGCGACACACTGAAGTTGGAAGTCGCGAACAAAAAAGAATTGGAAGAGTTCCAGGAAAAGCCGGTTCATTATGAGAACCAATTTGATGTCGCTTCCGGCCAGTACAATCTGAAGATTGTTTTCAGCTCGCAGGGTGGCACTTTCGGCAAGCTGCAAACACCGCTTCAGGTAGATCCTTACGACAGCAAAAAATTCAGCCTGAGCGGCGTCGCGTTGAGCAAGGATATACATCGAGTTTCCGATTTGGATGTCGGCCTCGACGCAGCGCTGCTCGAAGACAAGATGCTGCTGGTCAGCCAGGGCATGCAGCTGACGCCGTCTGGATCGAACACTTTCAAAAAGACCGACCCGACTGCGCTGTACGTAGAAGTCTATGAGCCGCTTCTTCTCGCTCCGAAGCCGCCCAAAGTCGGGCTCCAGCTGCGTATTGTGGATCGAAAATCGGGCCAGCAGAAGCTGGATACAGGCTTCATGAACTGTAACAGCTACATTCGGGCGGGTAACGCGGTGATTCCTGTGGCATTGCGATTGCCCATAGACACCGTGGGGCCGGGATCATATCGCGCTGAATTGAAGGCAGTCGATTCCGCGGGAAATACGTCGGTAGTGCGGTCGGCAGATTTTGATGTCCAGTAGCAGGGGAGCGTTTCTAAACCTTCATCCGAAATGATCGAATCCTTTCGGCGGTAGCGGACGGCCTTTAAACAGAACGCGACCGGGCGTGCCGGTCCTGATAAAGCCGATTGCTGTGATCGGGAGCACCCCGATTTTTTCTGGCACGTTCGTCTTCGGCGACGCGGTGAAGAGAAGTTCGTAATCTTCTCCTCCATGCAGAGCTTCTTCGAGGGTTGCGGCGCGCGCGATCGGCAGATCGGAATCGATGTCCGCCCTGACTTTTGATTCGAGGCACAGCCGCCGCAGATCCAGAGACAATCCGTCGCTGAGATCCATTCCGGCAGAAACTCCCAAGCGCCGTAATGCGATTCCTGCTTCCACGCGCGGTTCCGGACGAACATGGCGCCGCCAAGCCTTTCCAAGGCGTGTGGCGAGGCCGTGAGCGGATGCGCCCAACTCGCCGGTTACGTAAATTCGATCGCCGGGCTTCGCGCCACTGCGCAGAATCGCCTGCCCCTCGGGAACCTTTCCGCAGCAGACCAGATCCGCAACCACTTTGTTGAAGCGGGCGAGGTCGCCTCCCGCGAGCGTCATCCCCTGTTTCGCCGCAAGCGAAAGCAGTCCTTTGTAGAAACCTTGCACCCACACGTTCGCAAGTCGCTCCGGGATCGCTAGGGAAACCAGGCAGAACACCGGCTCCGCGCCCATGGCTGCAAGATCGGAAAGGCTGCGGGCGAGCGCTTTATGACCAATATCGGCGGCGGTGTGAGTATCGAGCGTGAAGTGGCGGTCTTCCAACGTCACGTCGCACGTGAAGAGAAAATCTTGGTGCGGCGCGGGTCGCAAGATCGCGCAATCGTCGCCAATGCCCTGAACAACTTCTTTGTGTGGGGGCCCGGTTCGCGCCAGCTTGCGCACGAGATCGACAATTTGGGTTTCGCGCATGGACGCGCTACTCGGATCGGGGTTCCGCAAGCACCAATCCAGCTGGAAGTTCTTCGCCAAAGATGCGGCTCGAAGCGGCAAGATCCTGATCCTGTCCGGCGAGCTCATGAAGGAGATCAGCAGCTCTGGAACTGGCCTCGCAGGCGCGTCGAACCTGTTCTAATGTGGCCGGCGGAAGATCCCGAGCCACGTCGCCGGTCAATTGTGCGATGTGCACAACCGCTTCGAGTAACACAGGCGTGTGCGGTAAACGAAGCAACGCGTCGATCCACCGGCTAACCAGCGATGACGATAACACCAGATTGATGGGCCCGCTAAAGAGCTTGCGCGCTCCGAGACGCGACACGCACCAGACGCCCGCATTGATCATCTCTCCTCGCTTGAGGATCTCGAGCAACGTTTCCCCGAGTTGAATCTTGGTCTGCTGGGGCAACAGTTCCAGGCTCGCCGCAGTTCGCCACATCTCGCGGTACAGGCTCTGGTTCATTCTTTGTTTTCGCTTTTGCTTCGGCAAGAGAATGGGCGAGAGGCGCTGAAAGATGTCGGCTTGCTGGTTACGATTCAGGCCGCCCGCAATGCGGCCGCAGAAAATCCACCAATCGATCTCGCACTGGATTTGGTTCGCGAAGGTGAGCCCGCCTGCATAGACGCGGCGCGCTTGTTCGATGCGAAAATCGTCGCCGGGAAAGCCGAAACCAGGACGCAGGCAGAAGCCGGTCAAGTTTAGCCAGCGCACTTCATGGGCCGCATTCTTGCGCCGTCCATCGGCGAGCGAAAGCAGCTTATCTGCGAACGCGCGAATCGTAGGAAGCGGCCAGGAGAGCCGGCCCAGAGCGAGCGCTTGCTCGAGACGCGCGGGAAGCTGCTCGGGAGGCAGGCCCGAACCACTCGGGGTGAACACTTGCTCGATGAGCGCTTCGGCATTCGCTTGCGCATCCGCGCTGACCACTGCGCCGGAACGAACGGCAGTAACGGCCGGTCCTGAGTCGATCGCATCCGCGCTTTTGCGTAATTGGAATTGAAGGCGCCAGCGGTGCTCGCTGATTTTAGATTCGGCCCAGGCTTCGAGTGTGCCCACTTCGCTCAAGCGAGCGCCCAGCGCAACCGGTATCAGCCGCTCGCCGCCTTTCCCGAACCGGATTACGGCGCGGAGGGGCGCATGAAGACGGGGATCGCTGGCCGGATCGAGCAGGTTATCCGGAGGGTCAAAGGAAACAATATCGCCCGCCGCATCGTCGGTTCGGCTCAGCGAGCTATAGAGGCGAAACGCAACGGGCGTATTTGCCAGAAGCTGAAGCTCGGGCTGCTCGAGCTTGATCTCCTCCGCTTCTTCGGTCCCGCGCGGCATCAGGCACACAGTGCGAATCGCGGATGAACCAGAATCTTGCAATCCTAGAAAATAAGCGCGCGGCAAACCGCCCCGAACCAGTACTCCGCTGCCTGACGCGCGGACATAGGAGTAATACGCAGCCCCCATCGCCACCGCGAGATCGAGATCTTGATTTTCAAATAACAGCGGCTTCCGCCCGAACCAATGTTCGACGACATCGCGAACGCGTTCCCGGAAGACTTGCGGAATAAAGAAACCGCCATTGAACAAGATGGCATCGACGCCATGTTCCGCTGCAGAGGAGTTGTGCAAGAATTCCGCCAAATGCCGCGTGATGCCGGGATCGGAAACATAAGGCAGCCCTAGCTCGCGAAAAACGCTCTGCTTTTCTTGCTGCGGTTGGTTCGTGAGCTCGCAAGGAGGGAGGAAACCGCCCAGCGCAAGCTCCAGAACTTCATCGCGAGTGATAACCGTCTTCAGCGTTCCGCCGATCAAGGACGAGCCCGCGCCCACTACGGTCACGTCTACCGCGGGAGGACCGTTCGGGGCGAGCAGAAGCTCTTTCGCATTCGAGCATTGGCGACGTAAGGCGCTCCTTTGCCGCAGCGACAACGTTTTCCCAAGCTTGGATTCGGCGAGCCAGGAAATGGTGAGATCCAGATTGTCACCTCCGAGCAACAGATGCCGACCCACCGTTGTACGTGTAAATTGGACCCGGTCTCCTTCGCGATCCACTCTGACCAGAGTGAAATCGCTGGTGCCGCCTCCCACGTCGCAGACCAATAGGATTTCTCCGTCTACAAGCTCTTTGTTCGAGCGCGCCAGATGAGTGGCGATCCATGCGTAAAAGGCAGCCGCCGGTTCTTCCAACAAGCTGAGATTCTCGATGCCGGCGTCCCGGGCCGCTTGGACCGTCAATTCGCGTGCTTCTTCATCGAAGCTTGCCGGGACGGTGAGTACGACCTGATGTCCATCGAGCGATGAAGGTTTCGAACGGCTCCAGCAATCTCGCAAATGCGCCAAGTACCGGGCGGACGCTTCGACCGGCGAAAGAATCCGGCCTTCTTCCTGCGAATCCCAAGGCAGGATCTTGGCGGTTCGATCGGCTTCTGAATTTGAGAGCCATGACTTGGCGGAGTGCACTGTTTTCGTCGGCACCAGCGCACCTTGATCGCGCGCATATGCTCCCACGATGGGCGGCTCACTGAGATAGAGAAACGAGGGAAGCGTTCGTAGCGCGCCGGTGCGATTCGCATCCAGCTGCTGCTCGATCGGCAGAAAATGAATCGGCGGGAAATCGGCATCCGCGGCCTCTTGCGGATCAATGTAGGCGAGAGCGGAGTTGGTTGTACCCAGGTCGATGCCGACGTTCATTGAATAATGGTGCGGTCAGGATCTATGATGCCAAAGGTCGCCAAATTTCCGTCACTCGCCAATCAATTGAAGGACTACGCGCCTTTGGTGCGCATGCGAACGGTGCTCGAAGACATACAGGCCTTGCCAGGTGCCAAGCGCCATGCGTTTCGAAACCAGCGGAATGGAAAGGCTGGTTTGAGTCAGGGCTGACCGTATGTGCGAAGTCATATCATCGGGGCCTTCCACTGTGTGGCGATAGCTCTTCTCGTGTTCCGGGACGAGCCGCTCAAAGAAATCGCGCAAATCCAGCGTCACATCGGGATCTGCGTTTTCTTGAATGACCAGTGAGCACGAGGTGTGCTGAATGAAGATTGTCAGAAGGCCGTCATGCACGTTTTGTTTGGCCAGCCACTCTTCCACGGCTTTTGTAAATGGGTATAGCCCCA
>JAFASD010000267.1 GCA_019244945.1 Acidobacteriaceae bacterium
CAATCCGCCAGAATACAACGGGATCAAAACCGTTTGCGGAACCGGCACTTTGCACGGCGAGGCGATTCAAGATGTTCTGAAGCTCGTTCTGAAAAATGACCTCGAATCGGGAGAGGGTTCCGTCAAAGGAGTCGACGCAATCACACCCTATGTAGACGAGATCGCCTCGCAATTTCACTTTGAACGAAAAGTGAAATTTGCGGTAGATGCGGGGAATGGCGTTGCCGGGCCGGTGGCTCACCGGGTCTTCGAGAAGCTGAATGTCCAATCCTTTGAGATCTTTTTCGAGATGGACGGCAAGTTCCCGAACCACCATCCTGACCCAACCGTTTTGTCTAATCTCAACGCTCTCAAAGAGAGCGTTCGGAAAAATAAGGCTGAGCTTGGCATTGCATTTGATGGCGACGGAGATCGGATCGGCGCGGTTGACGAACAGGGGAACGTCGTTTATGGCGACATGCTGCTTCTGATTTTTGGTCGCGAGGTTCTTTCTCGCAAGCCGGGTTCTGCGTTCATCGGCGAAGTAAAGTGCTCGCAAGTCATGTACGACAAGCTGAAAGAATTGGGCGGCAATCCGATCATGTACAAGACCGGCCACTCGCTCATAAAGGACAAGATGAAGCGAGAGCACGCCGAGCTTGCCGGCGAAATGTCAGGACACATGTTCTTCGCTGACCGTTACTACGGATATGACGATGCCATTTACGCCGCTTGCCGCTTGCTCGAAATTGTCGCTGAATCCGGCAAGCCTCTATCCTTTCAGCTCGAAGGTATTCCGAAGCTGGTCTCCACTCCCGAGCTCCGAATCGATTGTCCGGATGATATGAAATTTAAGCTGGTCAGCAAGGTCGCTCAAATCGTTCGCAAGCACCACCACGTTGTAGATGTCGATGGCGTCCGAGTCCCCTTCGAGGAAGGCTGGGGTTTGGTCAGAGCCTCAAATACGCAACCGATTCTGGTTATGCGCTTTGAGGCAAAGACGAAAGAGCTGCTAGAGAAATATCAGGGCGAAATAGAGCGGATCGTCGATCAGGCCAAGAAAGAAATAGCGACGTAACCATACTGGAGTTCCGGCAGGACGCCAGGCGAAACAGCTGCTTAGGCAGTTCGGAACTCATTCGTCGTTCACCTTGACATTCTACCAAAAGCCCAATATACTCACCTAGAGTGTCTACCAAAACGAGAGAAGAACGCATTGAGTTGCTCCAAGGCACCCTGGACCTGCTGATACTGCGCACACTCATTCTTGGGCCAATGCACGGCCACGCCATCGCCAAGGCAATTGAGTTTCGATCCGACGATGTGCTGCAAGTTGAGCAGGGATCGTTGTATCCGGCGCTGCACCGGCTCATCAAACGAAAGTGGATTGCATTTCAAGAAGGCACATCAGAAAATAATCGGCGCGCCAAATTCTACGTACTCACATCGAAAGGCCGGCGTCAACTGGAACTCGAAACCAGCAAGTGGGACAAGCTTTCAGCCGCCATCGGCCGGATTCTCCGACCTGCCGAGCAGGAGAGCAAGTAATGCACCGACGCAAACACATCTTGAGAGGTCTTGATGAGGATATCCGCGAGCATCTGCAACGGGAGATGGAGGACAATATTGCGCGCGGCATGGCCCCGGAGGAAGCTCGATTTGCGGCATTGCGCAAGTTCGGCAATGTCACATTGCTCAAGGAGGAAACACGCGCAGTCTGGAGTATCACGTGGCTTGAGCAGCTCCTGCAGGATGTCCGCTTCGGCCTTCGTATGCTTTGGAAAAGCCGAGAGCTGACCGTCGCTGCTGTACTCGCCATCGCTTTGGCGATAGGCGTAAATGTCGGGATCTTTTCGGTGCTGAATGGCATCGCCTTGCGTTTGTTGCCGGTCCACGGCGCTGAACAAGTGGTAAGCGTAAGCCAAATTTTTCATGGTCATTTCACGCGCAACACTCACAACGAAACGAGCATGTTCTCGTATTCGGAATACCTCGAGTACAAAAATCAGAGTCACGTCTTTTCCGGCCTTGTGGCGTATGAGCCATTTGTTGAAGCCACGCTGGGCGGCGGCAATGCCCAAGAGGTTTTGGGGACCGTAGCGAGTTGCAACTATTTCGAGATCCTGAGTGAGCACCCGGCGCAAGGTCGAGGATTCCTCGACTCGGATTGCACGGCTTCGGGCACCACTGCAGTCGTCGTAGTAAGCGATGATTTGTGGCGCAGTCGGTTTGCAGCCGATCCTTCTCTCATCGGCAGGCCAATCATGCTGAACCGTCTTCCATATACGGTAATTGGGATTGCGCGCACCGGTTTCGAGGGTACAGAACCGATTGCTAGCTCTTTTTGGATTCCTCTCACGATGCAAAAGGCGATCGAGCCGGGTCAAGACCGCTTGGCAGATGAGAATATGAGCTGGCTGGCGCTC
>JAFASD010000360.1 GCA_019244945.1 Acidobacteriaceae bacterium
CGGGCACCGGTCCAAGCTGCTTTACAAGGATTACGACCGCTAAACGCGCATTGCTGATGAAACGACGACTTCACGGAGCTAACCCCTACCAACACCAAAAAACCGGCTGGCTTGCAGTGCAGTCACAACCTCTTCCAACTTTTCTTCCCAACCCACTTCCCATCGCATCCGCTTTCCACCTCAGCAGCTTACAGCCCTTCATCCAGCCAACCACGCCCCTCCACCACTCTCCGCCAATCCGCTCGGCCGCCTAACCTTTCTCCAGAGGCAAAGCCTCGCCCTTTAGGAGATTCCATGTCAACCGAAAAACAAATCGCAGCAAACCAAGCGAATTCCCAGCACAGCACCGGCCCCAAAACCGAAGAAGGCAAAGCCAAGTCCTGCCTGAACAATTTCAAGTGGGGATTCTGCGGCGCATTCAAGGTTCTCCCCTTAGAAGATCAGGAAAATTTCGATTCCATGCTTTCCGGTCTCCGCGCCGAGCACAAACCCACCACCATGACCGAAACTCTCCTGGTCGACAAAATGGCGCAGCATTATTGGCTCAGTCAGCGCGCCATGCGGCTCCAGGAACTGACCATGGCCGAGGACCTGCCTGCCCAGGCGCTGGAAAGACAATTCTCGCTGTACCTCCGCTATCAAACCACCAACGATCGCGCCTTCCACAAATGCCTGAACGATCTGCTAAAGCTCAGAGCCGAAGAGAGAAAAGCTCAAATTGGCTTCGAATCGCAGAAGCTGAAACAGGAGGACCACGCCCGCAAGCTCTCCATCGAAAAACGCAAACAGGACGTGCACAAAATGGACATTTTGCTCGCCGAAGCCAAAGCCGACCACCAACTCATGCTCAATTTGAACCTGGAACAGTCTATGCGGCCCGCTTCCGGCAAGGAAAATCCATTGGCCCAGGCGCAAAAAGCGGCCTAGCGCTCCCGCGGCGGTGGCCGGGACTACCATAATGAATGTCGAGGTGATCTCATGTCCCATCCCACTCGTCGAGATTTGTTGACGTCTACTGGAGCGGCCGCGATTGCCGCGCTCGGAATCCCGAAGCTCCTCCGAGCGGACGCGCCGGCCAGCACCGTCGCCATCGTTCGTTGCAGGAATTATGCAGATTTCGGCGCGAAGCTTTCAACGGGCTTTGACCAGATCGGCGGTATCGAAAGCCTGGTCCGTGGAAAAACTGTAGCGCTGAAGCTAAACCTCACCGGCAATCCAACTTATTTCCCACTAACCCCCGATCTCCCCTATCGAACCAATGGGGAGACAGTCGCCTCAACGGTTCATCTACTGGCGAAAGCAGGCGCGCGCCGCGTCCGGATCATCGAAAGTTTTTTCCCTGCCACGCAAGATCCTAACCTCTGGGCGCGCTACGGACTCGACGTGAATGCCATTAATAATCTTGGAACGCAGCTCGATTGGGAAAACGTACAGAATCTCGGAAAATATAAGCAGTATGTCCGCCTCAAAGTACCCTGGGGCGGCTACATGTATCCTGCTTACTACCTCAATCAGGCGTTCACCGACTGCGACGTGTATGCGTCGCTCTCGAAGCTGAAGAATCACTGGATCGCGGGCGTCACCATGTCCATGAAGAACAATTTCGGCAACACGCCGTGTTCTTTGTATGGCAGCGATTGCGGCCCGAGCGGAAACGAGCATCCCACCAAAGAGCGCGGCGATGTACTCCATGCAGGAACTACGAAAGCTCCCTCGGGCGTGGACCCGGAACTTCACCCCGACTCACCCCGCGAGGCGGGCTACCGCGTGCCCCGCATCGTTGTAGACCAGGTCGGTATTCGGCCCATCGATCTGGCGATCGTAGACGGAGTCGAAACCGTGAGAGGCGGTGAAGGTCCCTGGCTGGATGGTCTCGAGAAAATGACCCCGGGAGTAATCATCGTCGGCCGCAATCCAGTCTGTGTGGATTCTGTCGGCATGGCCGTGATGAGTTACAGCCCGCAAGCAACCCGAGGCATCTCTCCTTTCATCCGCGGCGATAATACCCTGAAACTCGCCGAAGCAGTCGGCATCGGCACGGCCGATCTGAACCGAATCGAGGTAGTCGGCCTCAGCATCAAGGACGCTCGAATCGACTTCGGCCCCGGCGCAGTAGGCAAAACGATGAGCCAACTGAAAGCGTCAACTTAATTGATACTCGACCGCGGGGATCTTCGGTCCTTCGAAAACGCGTGACGGATATCACTCAATCTGAACGCATCATTTCGACTCTGAGCCATGAGCGAAGCGATTGGTGTGCCGCAATATTCGACAATGCACCAGTCCCGTTTTCAGCCCACGTTGTGACTACCCGACATGCGCCAATCACACACCGAATCTATTCAGTAAGTCACCACCACCTATACGCTTGCAGCGCAACTAGCAACCCCGACGAATACCCGTACGGCAAGATTTTTGTGAAGCACGTGTTAACTCACGTGGAATACGACAAAGGAGACTGGAAAACATGAGCGCCGCAAGAGGAACAATGAACATACGGGCTTACCGTCAACTTCTCTCCCGAACCCTCCCGCACGTCATCCATACCGAGGAAGAAAATGAAGCGTATATTGCACAATTGGAAGCTCTTCATGATCAGGGCAATTTGACGCCTGAGCAAGAGGAGTTAGCGGATCTGCTGACCCTCCTAATCGAAGACTTCGAGAACCAACATTACTCGCTGGAGGCGGCGACACCTTTGGACGTGCTCCGCGAGCTAATGGAGGCGAACGACTTAAGCCAAGCCGATCTTATCGACGCTTTCGGGGCCCGCAGCACCGTCTCGGAGGTCTTAAGTGGGAAACGGGAACTCTCCAAAACACATATTCAAAACCTCAGTCGCCGCTTCAACGTCTCTCCGGGAGTTTTCTTCCCCTTGGAGGACATAGCAGGTTAGCGCTTCATTCGAAAATTCCGCCTCTATGCTTTACTGAAAGCAAGCAATGTTTCGGTGGGGTCGAACGGAAGCACAAAACGTCCCGGAATTGACGACAGTTCAGGATTATGAGGCTCTCCTCAGTCGCGATCTGGCGATAGTGTTCAAGCACAGCCCAGCTTGCGTGGGGAGTTGGCTCGCGCACGCAACCGTCAGCCAATTTCTCAAATCGCAGCCTGAGACAGCCGTTTACCTCGTCTGCGTGAGACGTCACCGCGATCTCTCGCGGCACATTGCCGACCATACAGGCGTGCAGCACGCGTCGCCGCAAGTTCTCGTTTTCCGAAAAGGGCAAGTCGTGAAGACGGCATCTCACGATCAAATCACCCCGGAACTCCTGGCTTCTGTCCGCGAATCCGTATAACTGAGACGGGGCGGATTGGCTGTCCCTTCCTTTGCGCTACACTCGTCTGAATGAAAAAACGTTCTCTGCCGATGACGGTTGCGTGCGTATGTGCCTGCCTGACTCTCGCGAGTGTCGCAAAGCCGCTGGACAACACTCCGACAGCTGCCGAAGCCCAAACATTCATGGATAAAGCGGAAGCGGAGCTTCTGCAACTAGGCATAACCGCCCAACGCGCCGCTTGGATCGAAGAGACCTACATCAATGACGACACGGAGAATCTTTCAGCGAAAGAGACCGAGCGAGTGATCGCGCGAGTTACGGAATTGGTGAATCAATCTCGCCGATTCGATTCTCTCGATCTCTCGCCGGAGCTCAGACGAAAATTTACGCTTCTGAAGCTCAGTCTCACTCTGCCCGCGCCGAATGATCCAAAGCTACGGGCCGAGCTAACCCAAATCGCCAGCTCACTCGAGGGCAGCTACGGAAGCGGCAAGTACTGCCCTGGCGGCGATCAGGCCAAGTGCATGGGGATTGATGACCTCGAAGTCCGGATGGGCCGCGGCCGCGATCCCAAAGAGCTGCAGGATCTATGGGTCGGCTGGCATAAAGTCGGCGCGCCGATGCGCGACCGCTATGCCCGTTTTGTCGAGCTGTCGAACCAAGGCGCTCGCGAGTTAGGGTTCGCGGACACAGGCGCCATGTGGCGCGCAAAGTATGACATGACCCCTGAAGAATTTTCGGCTGACCTCGAGCGATTGTGGCAGCAGGTAAAGCCGCTCTACCTCGAGCTGCACGCCTATGTCCGCGCCCGGCTGATCGAGAAATATGGCGCGGCGGCACAGCGCGCCGATGGCATGATTCCAGCAGACCTGCTCGGAAATATGTGGGCGCAAGAGTGGGGCAATATCTATGACATCGTGGCGCCTGCTTCCGCTCCGCCAACCTACGATCTCGCGAAAACTCTGCAAGCCCGAGGCACCGATGCCAAGCAGATGGTCCTTTATGGGGAGCACTTCTTCCAATCGATGGGCTTCCAGACGTTGCCCGAAACGTTTTGGGAGCGCTCCATGTTAACTAAACCGCGCGACAGAGACGTGGTTTGCCATGCCAGCGCCTGGAACATCGATAGCGATCAAGACGTGCGCCTGAAGCTTTGCATTCACATCACCGCGGATGATTTCAGGACCGTTCATCACGAACTGGGCCATAACTATTACACGCTTGCGTATCGCAATCAGCCGGTAATGTTCCGCGATGGAGCAAACGACGGCTTTCATGAGGCCATCGGCGATTCAATCGCTCTCTCAATCACGCCTGAGTACCTGAAGAAGATCGGACTCGTTCAGCAAATACCGCCGCCCCAGGCGGATATTCCGCTGCTGCTCCGGACGGCACTGGACAAGATTGCCTTTCTGCCGTTCGGGCTTTTGATCGACAAGTGGCGTTGGGAAGTATTTTCGGGACAGATCAAACCCTCCGATTACAACAAGGCCTGGTGGAAACTTCGGGAAGAGTACCAGGGTGTTGCGCCGCCTGTGGATCGAAGCGAGGCCGATTTCGATCCCGGCGCTAAGTACCACATTCCCGACAACACGCCTTATGCGCGCTATTTCTTAGCGGCCGTGTATCAATTCCAGTTTTATCGCGCGATGTGTCAGGCTGCCGGAAACACTGGCCCGCTGAATCGCTGTTCTGTCTACGGATCGAAAGAGGCAGGCAAGCGATTCCAAGCCATGCTCGCATTAGGTTGTTCCAAGCCCTGGCCCGAGGCGATGAAGGTGATGACGGGAGAGGATAAGGCAGATGCCTCGGCGATCATCGAATATTTCCAGCCCCTCATTGAATGGCTGAAAGCACAGAATCAAGGCAAGAACCTGGGCTGGACCGTAGCTTCCGATCCCCTGACTGCCCGGTGATCAGTTCAGATCGCGCGCCCGTCAAAGAAGGCGTCCCGCTGATGCACTATAGTTGGCGGATCGGTGAAAACGATCGAAATCGTATCGAAGCGGACCCGGTTCCACTCGATGCCGGCGCGGGTGGTATAGCTGCGAGCGGCGCGGAGGATGTGCTTCTGCTTCTCACTCCCGATAGCCCGCTCGGGGCTGCCAAACTCCGCTGAGGCTCGAGATTTCACTTCGACGAAAACAACCACTTCGCCATCGCGCGCGATGATGTCGACCTCGGAATCGCTGCCCGCCCGATAGTTGCGCGCGACAACAAGGAGGCCGGCGCTTCTTAAATATCGGTGAGCCGCATCTTCGCCGCGCTTTCCAAGGAAGGCGTCGGGCGTGAGCGTTCGACGCTCACGGAATTGTCTTGCCGCATCGCTCAGCTTCCAGAAAAGCTGCCGCGCTTCACGGAGCTTCAGCCCTCCTTTAGCGCTTCGAGTTGCCATTCAATTGCTTTGCCTCGGATGACATAGCACAAGTAATACTCCCAAAAGCGTCGGAACCAGCGGGAGCCGTTGACGAGAAGCTCGAAGCCAAGATATCTCCACAAACGAAGTAAGCTCACCTGCACTGAAATCTCACGGAAACGCTCCGCCGAATAGTATCCGAAGCCTCCGTTGTCCTCCCCAAAATAGCGAAGAGAAAAGCTATTCAGATGCCATCGATGCGTCGGATCGCAGAAGGAACTGAAGTCAGTGTAATGAGGCGTGATGACTAGCAGCCGACCACCGGGAACCAAGAGCCTGTGAAACTCTTCCATTGTGCGGATCACGTCAGAGACGTGCTCGATCACATGAACCGCGCGAATTTGCCGAAAAGAACTGCTGCGGAACGGCAAAGGGATCTGGTCAATATCAGCGATAACGTCGGCCCGCGTGTTCGGGTTGCGATCAAGCCCTATCGAACCCGGATATTTGTTGACGCCGCAGCCGACATCAAGAACCGGAAGCGCCCGCACTGCACTGGCCGCCGAAAAAGGAATCTCAGCAGCGCGGCCTACCGTTCCAAGTGTTGCAGGCACTGCTCCAGTGTATCCATGGCAAAGTCCGCCTGATCTTTCGTGATAATTAGCGGAGGACAGAGCCGAATGCTGTTGGGACCGCAGCCCAGGATTAGCAAACCTCGTTCGAATGCCAGCATTTCCAACTGGTCCCGCAGCTCGGGAGCGCGCTCCTTGGTTTGCTGATCGTAGACCAGTTCGACTCCGATCATCAGACCTAAACCGCGGACGTCACCGACGCAGCGGAATCGTCCGGGCCACTCGCGCATCCGCGTCATCATGTAGTTGCCGATTGTGGCGGCGTTGGCAAGGAGGCTCTCTTCGAGCAGCTCGATAGTGGTAAGGGCAGCGGCGATAGAGACTGGATTGCCTCCGAATGTGGACGCGTGCGCTCCTCGAGGCCAGTTCATGACCTCGGCTCGCGCAATGGTCGCAGCGAGTGGCATCCCACTGGCGATGCCTTTGGCGAGCGTCACAATATCCGGCGTAACGCCAAAATGTTCCGAAGCAAACATCCGGCCTGTGCGGCCCATCCCGGATTGGACCTCGTCATGGACCAGGAGGATGCCGTACTTATCCGCGATCCGGCGTAGCTCCTCATGAAACTTCTTCGGTGGAACGAGATAGCCGCCCTCACCCTGTACCGGTTCGACAAAGATCGCCGCTACTTCTTCGGCCGGAAGAATGGTCTTGAAGAGCCGGTCCTCCAAAACCTTGACGCATTCCACATCGCACGTGGACGGCTCTTTCCCGTAGGGGCAGCGGTAGCAATAAGCGTAGGGAATGTGCTGGACCGGCAGCATGGGACCGAAGCCTCGCCTCTGCGTCACCTTGCTGCCAGTAAGCGAAAGCGCGCCCATGGTGCGGCCATGAAAGCCGCCAAAAAAGGCAATGAACTTATCCCGTCCGGAGTGATAGCGGGCCATCTTGAGAGCGGCCTCGACCGCTTCGGCCCCGGAGTTTCCGAAGTAGACGCGACGCGGCACATCCCCGGGCGCGAGTGCGGCGAGCTTCTCAGCGAGACGCACCATGCTCTCGTAGTAAAAATCGGTCCCGGACATGTGGAGAAACTCAGCCGCTTGTTTCTGGATCGCATCCACAACGCGCGGATGACAATGGCCGCTCGCCACAACCGCAATTCCGGCGGCGAAATCGAGGAAGTGGTTTCCATCCACATCCTCAACAATCGCCCCTTCTCCGCGTTTCATCACCAGCGGATAACAGCGCGTATAAGACGAAGAGAGAACAACGTGATCTCTGGCGATGATCTCCTTCGCCTTCGGCCCAGGCAGAGGGGTTATCAAATTCGGCAGCAACGGATGTGCAGCTATTTCCGTAACCATAAAGCACCTCAACTTCAAAAAGGAATACAGACCTAGGGGATGGGCCGCAGGAAAGCGGAGTTAGTCTGAGCCGAATAGAGAGGGACGCGTGCTGGCGGGAATCGCCATACTTCCAGTGTAATTCAGAGTTGATGGGAGTGCATCGGAAACAGAAGCACTTTGTTCAACATCCCACAGACCAGAGGCTTGCGCAGGATATGGCGACGGAAACCATAGAGGAACGGTTGGCGCGCTGCTCATCGTGGCCTGAGCGGTTTCCGCGCGAGCAGTGGGAAGTCTACAAGAGCGTAATCGCGGAAGCGCGCAAACGTGGATTGAACTTCGCGGTCGGGGGTGGATTGGCCGCGATGGTGTACGCAGGGCAATGGCGGAACACAAAGGACATCGATCTCTATGTCCCGGCGCGCGAGCGCGAAGAGATGATCCGTGCCGTCACTGATCTTGGTCTGGATGACTATTACGCAGTACAGGCTTACGACCGCAATTGGATCTACCGGAGTCACAAGGGCGACACTATCGTTGATTTGATCTGGGCAATGGCCAACCAGCGTTCCGTTGTTGATGAAAGCTGGCTTCGCGGCCCCGAAGTGGAAGTCGAAGGTGAACGCTTCCGGTTGCTAGCTCCCGAAGAGGCGCTGTGGAGCAAACTGTACGTTTTGCAACATGATCGTTGTGACTGGCCGGATGCACTGAACCTGTTGTATGGCGTGGGGCCGGAGATGAATTGGCGGCATCTTTTCGACCGCGTAAACCGTGACGCACCGCTACTTCACGGACTCCTATCCGTTTTCGCCTGGATTTGCCCCGAACGGGCTCGCGAACTGCCATCCTGGATCTGGAGTGAGGTGCAGCAATCTCAACCCGCGGAAGGGACTAACACGGAATTAATGGTCGAGCGGGCGCGGCAGCTTGATTCGCGTCCCTGGTTCAGTCCATCGCTTGAAGATGAATGCGAGGGAAACGATAAGTAAGGGCGCAAGGAGCAAGCTATGCTCATCGGCACGATGAACCATCCGGAGCGCAACGTTATTGACGAGATCGCGTGGATGGCAGAAGCCAGAATGGAGTTTATCGATCTCACACTGGAACCGCCAGGCGCGCCTTCGTGGAGCGTGGACACTCGCGCGATCCGCGCTGCGCTCGACCGGCACGGAATGCAAGTGGTCGGTCATACGGCTTGGTATCTTCCTATGGCAAGCGCGATTCCCGAGATCCGGGAAGCCGCTGTGGCGGAACTGAAACGATGTTTGCAGCGATTTGGCGAAGTCGGCGCGAAACTGATGAACCTTCATCCCGATCGGCACACGCCCTGGCACTCGCGGCGGTTCTATATCGAAAGGAATCTCGACACCATTCGCGAGCTTACTCCTCACGCAAAAAGCTGTGGAATTGGGTTAATGATCGAAAATTTGCCGGGGGACTATAACTCGGCTCCGCAGCTTGGTGAATTGTTGGATCCCATTCCGGATCTCGGTTTACATCTGGATATCGGTCATGCCAACCTGCAGGTTCCTCACAACACGACTGAGGAGATACTGGCCGCTCACGGCAAGAGACTTCGGCATGTTCACCTGCACGATAACAAGGGAGGGGGCGCGGACCTGCATCTGCCGCTCGGAACGGGCACCGTGGATTTGCGCCGTGCCGTAGAAGCGCTGCAAAGATGTGGGTACGACGGCACAATCACACTCGAGGTATTCACGCCGGACACGCGTTACCTGGTATACAGCCGAGATGTGTTGCGCCAGGTTTGGAACGATTGCAAGCGCGGTTCGTGACGAGACAGGAACGCGAAATGGCCCTTTTCCAAAACCGTAGAGAGGCTGGCCGGGCCCTCGCTGAACGTCTACTCCCGTCCCGTGCTGCGGATTCGGATACCGTTGTTTTTGCGCTACCCAGAGGTGGTGTGCCCGTGGGCTATGAGGTCGCACGCGCGTTACACGCTCCATTAGACGTTTTCCTCGTACGCAAGCTCGGCATGCCCGGGGAAGAGGAACTGGCGCTTGGCGCAATTGCCAGCGGCGGAGTGCGAGTTCTCAACCGTGACCTGATCGACTATTTGCATATTTCAGAAGACCTTCTCGAAGAAGTGACCGCGCGCGAACAGCGGGAGCTCGAAACGCGTGAGCGCCTCTACCGAGAGGGTCGCGAGCCGCTTTCACCACGGGATCGAACTGTAATCCTCGTCGACGATGGCTTAGCGACCGGCGCGAGTATGTTGGCCGCCGCCAGAGCTTTGCGGCCGCAAGGCGTCCGCAAGATCACTGTGGCTGTTCCCGTCGCGGCCCGACAGACATGCAACAGTATTCGGACTGAAGTGGATGAAATTGTTTGCGCCGCCACCCCACATCCTTTTGGAGCAGTCGGGATTTGGTACGAGGACTTTTCCCAGACCACGGACGAAGAGGTTCGAACGCTGCTGGAGGAAGCGAGGCAGCAGATGACATCTGATCCGCCCGTACCGCAGCCCGCGAATTTCTAGACAGCGAACGTGGTACTTCGAGAACGATCCATTCAGATTCCGCCTTC
>JAFASD010000391.1 GCA_019244945.1 Acidobacteriaceae bacterium
ACCACCTCGAAATACCAATACAACGGACGTCTTGATGCGAATCTCACGAGCCTCGATCACCTCGCCTTCGCCATCTATTGGGTTCCACAAGACACCACTACCCTGAACGGTCCGGCGCGCGGCTATAACTTGTTCCATCACGACCAAATCAACGAAGCTTACTCGGCAGTGTGGAATCACACGTTTTCGGCAAGTTTGCTCAACGAATTCCGTACAAATCTTGCGGGATGGAACTGGAATGAGGTCGCGTCAAACCCGCAAGAACCGGTTGGGCTTCCCGAGGATTACATCGAACAGGTTGGGAACATCACCGTACAGAACTTTGGCGCAACGATTGGCAGTATTTTAAACCAGTGGACCGGCACTATCAAAGATGTCGCTACTAAGATTGCCGGACGGCACACGATTAAATTCGGGGGCGATGTTACACGTCTCTTCTATCTCAACGAGTGTACTGGTTGCGGCGTGCCCAGTTACCGGTTCTTTAATATCTGGGACTTTTTGAATGACGCCCCGCACCAGGAAAATGGAGGCTTCAATCCTCATTCAGGCGCTCCAACCATCGAGAAACAGGACGACCGCGAAAGTCTATGGGGCTTCTTTGTCCAGGACGATTTCAAAATCCGAAAGAACCTAACCGTCAACCTGGGACTGCGGTGGTCTTACTTCAGCGCGCTGTCCGACACGCAGAACAATATGTACGCGGCGTTCCCGGGTTCGGGATCGAGCTTCTTGACGGGTTTGACGGTTCGACCGGCCAATTCCTGGACACCGCAGAAGGATAACTTTGGACCGGAGTTGGGCTTTGCCTGGAGCCCCTCTTTATTCAACGATAAGCTCGTGGTGCGCGGTGGTTACGGCCTGAACTACAACCAGAATGAGATCGCTGTCACTTCGAACATCCAGAACAACCCGGGATTAGTGGTGTTCCCTAGCTTCGTGATGTCGACGCCCGGCTCGCCAAACCCGGGTATCGTGTATGCTACTTCAGCGAATGCCCACTCACTTACGAGTTATCCCGCGAACCCCAACGCCGTCGTGCAATTTGGCGCGAATGGGCTGCCGACAACCGGCCAAGTCAATGTCCAGATTTTCCCCAGAGATCTTCCCACGATGCGTGTCCATCACTACTCAGTGGATGTGCAATATGACGTCGGCCATAACTGGGTAGCGATGTTAAGCTACCAAGGCACCCTGTCGCGTGATATCTATTTCCACGAAACTCCGAATGCTGCCCCTGCCGCTTTAGGCTACCCTCTGAACCCGCAGATCGGAGGGGGCGACTACTGGAGTGCGTTGGGTCACGGCAATTACAACGCCGTGATCGTTGACTTAAAACATCAGTTTGCTCAGCAGTTCATGGCCGAAACGCAATTTACTTGGTCCAGGTGCATGGACACCAGTTCGGGCCCCTATTTTTTGCAGCCTTACCCGTATAATATCGGGCTAAACTACGGGCGCTGTGACTACAACGTCAGCAAGGCCTTCAAGATTTTTGGCACGTGGCAGCCGATCTTGTTCCGCGGCAACAGAAATTGGCTGGAAAAGGTTGTTGGCGGTTGGTCGCTCAGCGGTATCTTGAACATTCATTCGGGATTTCCGTGGAGTCCTGTGGCGAGTGTAATTGGCGGCAGCCTTTACTGCGGAACGTGCAACTATCAAACTTTGTTCCCGGGTGCCTATAAAGGCGGAGCTGGGACAAGCACGAGCAACGATCAGTTCAGAACTGGGTCGAACTATCCAAACGGCGGACTAGCCTATTTCACCGTTCCGACTTACACGCCTTACAGCGGCACCAACTATGGCTCCGCACTGCCTCAGTCCCCCGGTGTCGCCCGCAACTCGCTCAACGGTCCCGATTTTAGGGACGTCGATTTAACGCTGTCGAAGGGGTTTGGCCTGCCTAAGGCGCCGCTCCTCGGCGAGAGCGCTAAGATTGAGTTCCGAATCGATGCGTACAATCTATTTAATATTTTGAACTTCAACCCGAACGACATCTCGAA
>JAFASD010000405.1 GCA_019244945.1 Acidobacteriaceae bacterium
GCGAATCGAAGCGAAGCTCCCGATCCAAAGGACAATCCCGATTGGATGCGCTGGAATAATTTGGGAATCGCTTATCTTGACCAGCTCCAATACGGGGATGCAATCGCCGCGTTCCAGCAGGTGGTGAGGCTTCGGCCCGACTATGCCGACGGCTATATCAACATCGGTCTGACAAACATCGAATGGGAGAAATACGCTGAAGCTCGACCGAGCCTAGAGAAAGCCTTAAAGCTGAGTCCTTCGAATGCTCGTGCCTTGTACTATCTCGCGCTCGTGGAACGCCGGCAGGGAAATTGTGAAGAAGAGCTTGCTGATTTAAAAGAAGTCGTGCGGCAATATCCCGAGGCTCGCGATCCCCGGCGCGAGCTCGGCATTTCTTACTATCAGCAACATCAATATGAAGAGGCCAAGCTTCAGTTTGAGGCACTCCAATCGATCGATCCCGACGATCTCGCGGCGCACTATAACCTGGCTGTGATTTACCGCCGGCTCGGGATGAAACAGAAGGCGTCCGAGCAAGCCGCTCTGTTTGCGACAAAGCAAGTTGACCCGGGAGCGCCGACCTACTCTCTCGATTACCTGCGCAAACATCCGGAAATTTCGATCGAGAGCGTGCCGTGGCACATGCATGATCAGCTTCCGCCGATTACGGATCAGCCGTCTTCGGCCATGGGTCAGCGCTGATAAATTTTCGTGGAGATTTGCCTTGAATAAGGGTCGCCGGCGCTTTATTCGGTCTCTCAGCCGTTCCGCGCTCGTGTTGCCGTTCTCCGATCTATTAGCCCTAGCGGCGCCGCAACAAGTTAAGTTACCCGGCCCGATCGAACGCAGCTATGATGCGAAGCCACGGCCGGCCGAGAAAGGGCCGAAGTCCCCGATTGAAGGAACCCCGCTTGGGGTCAGCTTTGTTGATGTCGTCAAGCAATCGGGACTCGCGGTCAAGACCATTTACGGAGGGGAAGGGAAGAACAAATATCTTCTTGAGACCACCGGTTGTGGTCTCGCTTTCTACGATTACGATAACGACGGCTGGCTGGATGTATTTTTGGTAAACGGCTGGCGGCTCGATGGTTTCCCCAAAGGTCAGGAGCCGCGCTGCCACTTATTCAAGAACAATCGTGACGGCACATTCACGGATGTAACTAACGGCTCTGGATTGGAGCATCGCACAGGCTGGGGACAGGCCTGCTGCGTTGGCGATTACAACAATGACGGCAATGACGATCTGTTTGTCACTTATTACGGACAGAACGTGCTCTATCGCAACAACGGAAACGGCACTTTCACGGACGTCACCGAAAAAGCCGGGCTGATCGAACCAGGCCCCAAAACGCGTTGGAACACCGGCTGCACGTTTGTCGATTACGATCGTGATGGCCACTTGGACCTGTTCGTGGCCAATTACGTTGACTTCGATTTAAAAACTGCACCGCCTCCCGAAGCCGGTCCCTGCACTTACAAAGGACTACTTGTCGCTTGTGGTCCACCGGGACTGCCGGGCGGAAAAAATATTCTTTATCACAACAACGGAGATGGCACGTTCACCGATGTGAGTGCGAAATCCGGGATTTTGAAAACCGCCGGCACGTATGGTTTGAGCGTTGCCGCTTCCGACCTGGATAATGATGGTTGGCCGGATATCTATGTCGCGAATGATTCCAGTACCGCGACGCTTTATCAGAACCAAAAAGACGGCACGTTCAAAGACATTGCCATTGAATCCGGAGCTGCTTTATCGCCTGAAGGAAAGCCGCAGGCGGGCATGGGCGTTTCTATCGGCGATTACAATCGGGATGGCAATTTGGATGTCGTGAAGACGAACTTCGCGGGAGACACGGATTCGCTTTACACGAATCTCGGTGATGCCACTTTCGAAGATCGCACGTATCCAAGTGGGCTGGGCGTCAATACGAGGCTGTTGGGATGGGGAGTGGGATTCTTCGACATGGATAACGACGGCTGGCTAGACATCCTGATGTCCAATGGGCACGTCTACCCTGAAGTGGATAAGTCTAACGCCGATTTAAAATACGCGGAGCACAAATATCTATATCGGAACCTTCAAAATGGCCACTTCGAGGAAGTGACCGACAAGGGCGGTCCGGGCATTCTCGAAGCAGCGCCTGCTCGTGGCTGCGCATTCGGCGATTACGACAACGACGGCGATCTCGATATTGCCGTGAACTGCGTGAACGCCATTCCCCAGCTTTTGCGCTGCGACTCGAGCCTCAATAGAAATTGGATCAAAATCAAGCTGGTCGGTGTGAAATCCAATCGCACGGGAATCGGCACTCGCGTCATCGTAACTGCAAAAACCAAATCCGATGCTGCAAAACCGTTGGTGCAAATGGATGAGCTGCGCAGCGGCGG
>JAFASD010000500.1 GCA_019244945.1 Acidobacteriaceae bacterium
GATTGTAGTGATCCAAAACTTTGTCAGAGTAAGCCATTTTTTATCCTCTTCCGAACCAATCTTAGTGTGCCGTCCAAACCATTTTCGAAAGGTCGACGCCTTCTTTTGCCATTTCGTACAGCGGCGACAGCTCGCGTAGCTTCTGCACGACATCGACGACCTTGTCGCCGACATAATCTACTTCTTCTTCGGTGTTAAAACGCCCAATCCCAAAGCGTATCGAAGAATGCGCCAGATCGTCGCCCGCTCCCAAAGCCTTCAAGACGTAGCTGGGTTCCAGAGTAGCGGACGTGCATGCCGAACCGCTCGAAACCGCAATATCGTTGATGCCCATCAAGAGGCTCTCACCCTCGACATAGGCGAAGCTCACATTCAGATTTTGCGGGAGGCGATGCTCCATCGAGCCATTCACGTAAACCTCATCGAGCTCGCGGAATAACTTGTCTTTGAGTTTGTCCCGCAAAAACATGAGGCGCTTCGATTCTTCGGGCATCTCTTTTTTTGCGATTTCACAAGCCGCGCCGAGGCCCGCAATTCCCGGAACGTTGAGCGTTCCAGATCGCATTCCGCGCTCGTGACCGCCGCCATCCATCTGCGCGGTGATCTGCACGCGCGGATTACGCCGGCGGACGTATAGAGCCCCCACGCCTTTGGGGCCATAGAGTTTGTGAGCGGTTAGCGCAAGCAGATCGATGCCATCGGACATGACGTTCACGGGGATTTTGCCGACCGCCTGAACGGCATCACTGTGAAACAGCACGCCCTTTTCTTTGGCGATTTTCCCAATCTCTTGGACGGGCTGCACGACGCCAATTTCGTTGTTGGCGTACATGATCGAGATCAGAATCGTTTTGTCCGTGATCGCGTCGCGCAGCTGGTCGAGATCGATCAGCCCGTCCTGTTTTACGGGGAGATAAGTAACGCGAATTCCTTCTTTTTCGAGGCGTTTGCAGGTATCGAGAACCGCTTTATGCTCGATAACCTGGGTGATGATGTGATTGCCACGTTCGGCGTACATCTCGGCGATGCCCTTGATGGCGAGATTGTTGGATTCGGTCGCTCCGCTGGTAAAAATAATTTCCTTCGGAGTCGCTCCGATCAGATCCGCAATTTGTTTCCGGGCCTTCTCGGTGGCCTCTTCGGCTTCCCAGCCGAAGCTGTGATTCCGCGATGCGGCGTTTCCAAACACGTCCATGAAGTAGGGCTTCATGACGTCGAAAACACGAGGATCCATCCGCGTTGTCGCGTGATTGTCCATGTAAATCGGCAATTTCATAACGTTCATTTCCTCAGAGAGTTCCGCGATTCGACCGAGTTCGGCGAGCTTTGGAGTGCGACTAACGATGATGCCAGAGAGACTTGAGGCTCCGGTTCAGAATCCTGCAGCATATCTTGGATGCTAACGCTATCGAGAAGTCGCAGAATGGCCTCGTGTATACGTTTCAGAGGCCGCCTCACGGTGCAGCGGCTGGAATGGTCGCAATAGGTGCTTTCGGTGAAGCAGTTTGCCAGCACAATGGGCCCATCGATGGCGCGAATTACCTCCAGAGCCGAAATTCGTCGAGGGTCTCGCGCCAGCTTATAACCGCCGTTGGTTCCATAGACTGACACCAGAAATCCGGCCCTGCCCAGCTTTTGCAGGAGCTTGGAAAGCAGGGGAAGCGGAATACCGCAGTTATCGGCTACTTCCTTGGCGCTGACCGCGCCGCCCGTGTCGCGTGTCCGGGCAGCAAAATGCTTGAGAGCAATCAGACTGTAATCCGCCTTTTTTGTAAGTCGAAGCATTTCGCAATCACGCTCGGGCCGGGTTCGGCCGGGCAATCTACGACCAAGTAGATCTGATTTGTTTATAACACGGGTGGGGAACAATAACCTAATGTTTATCCTTTGCAGAATCAGGGGCTTGTGGTGCTATACAAAAGGCGGTCGGGGGCACTCGGCGATCAGCAACCCTGGGCCGGAATACGAAACTGACGTGCTAAACTCGGTACTCGCGCGTTCCTTCATTGAATATTTCGAGTGATCCGCCTTTTCCGCGTTTTCATCCCCACTAGCGTTGTCGCGCTTCTGATTTCGGAAGTAATTCTAGTCCTTGCCTGCTATTCGGCGGCCTCGCTGTTTACCCTTTACCAGGATCCTTTGTTTTACCTCTTTGCGGAGGGTAACTACTGGAAAATTCTGTTCGTGACCGGCTGCATCATCTTGGGTTTGTACTTCCAGGATCTTTATACCGACTTGCGCATCGCCGCTCGCATTGTGCTGGTTCAACAGGTGTGTCTTGCGGTGGGATCTTCGCTTCTGATTATGGCCTTTCTGGGGTACTTGAATCCCGAGCTGCTGCTGGGCAGATGGCTGATGATCGTGGGGAGCTTCGGCGTGATCGTTTTGCTGCCGTTATGGCGCCTGTTTTATTGGAAGTACATAGTAGCCGGGTTCCGCTTCGAGCGCGTATTGCTGCTTGGCAATTCCAGCATTCTCGGCGAAGTGATCTCCAGGCTAGTCGAAAAGCCGGAGTTCGGATACTCGATTCTTGGGTATCTCTCGGAAGGCGAGCCTTGCGATTTTCCGATTCCCTGCCTGGGAAGGCTGGAAGATGTCCGCAAAGTATGGGAGTTTTACAAGCCGACGCGGATTGTTGTAGGGATGGCGGAACGCCGGAACCGTTTGCCTGTTCAAGATCTGCTCGAAATCCGGTTCGGAGGCGTAATCATTGAAGATGCGGCCGACACTTATGAAATCGCCATGCGGCGCGTCTGCAGTCGCAAGATTCAGCCATCTCAGCTGATTTTCTCTTCCATGCTGGGGCCGAGGCCTCACGCGATTGCTATCCAGAATTTCTATTCTTTTTTGATCGGCGTTATGGGGCTGATGGCCTTTTCCCCATTTATGTTGATTACCGCCATAGCCGTGGAGCTTTCCTCACCAGGGCCAGTGCTGTACCGGCAGCGCCGGGTAGGGTTGAATGGCGCAATTTTCACGCTTTACAAATTCCGTTCGATGTATGTCGACGCGGAAGCGCGCACCGGCGCGGTTTGGGCTTCTGTAGACGATCCGCGCATTACGCCCATTGGCCGCTGGCTGCGGAGATTGAGGCTCGATGAGCTGCCGCAGTTCTGGAACGTGGTCATGGGCGACATGGCGATTGTCGGCCCTCGGCCCGAGCGCCCGGAATTCGTCGAGTTCTTGACGCACCAGATTCCCTACTATCGCCAG
>JAFASD010000510.1 GCA_019244945.1 Acidobacteriaceae bacterium
TTTTCTCAGGATATGGTTTTAGGTCACTTGCCTTACGAGACGTTCTTTTCCCCGGGACCGGCTTATAACCCGATTGGCCCGTTACCCATACTTTCTGCAGGAATTCAGGGACCGTTCATCCCAGGCGTGCCTGTGTACGGAAATGAAACTGCGTGTAACTTCGAGTGCGATGTATTTGCATTCGACCGCCATATCCGAACACCCTACATGGAGAACTTCAATCTGAACATCCAACAACAGATTACGAGTAAGGCGGTGCTGCAACTGGCGTACGTGGGATCGCAGGGCCACCGGCTCTGGAGATTCTTCGATCTGAATCAACCCAGCGCGGGAACCATCAATAACTGCGACCTCGGTCTGCTCACGGGATGTACTGCCGGCATTCACGATTTCAGCAGCGCCGCCCGCCCATACGGAGGTAATCCCTACGGCACGTACTATCTCGAATCCGAGAACTCGTCGGGTAAATCCAATTACAATTCGTTGCAGGCCAGTTTGCGTACCAATGACTGGCATGGCGTAACGAGCATCGTCAATTTCGTGTGGTCTAAATCGATGGACAATTCGAGCGATGGTGAGGACTTTGAGCCGAATGCTGCGCAGCCGCAGGACAGCACGAACCCGCAGCAGGAATATGCGGTATCGAATTTTGACTTGCCATTGCGGTTCTCCTGGATTTTCGCTTACGAACTTCCCAAAATGGGAGGAGGCATGCAGCGGCTAAAGAATGGGTGGGGTTTCAACAGCACCGTTACACTCCAAAGCGGTCAGCCTTTCCAGTTCAACTACAACGGCGAAGACGATTACAGCGGCGGCGGTGGAGGTTTTGATCGACCGGATGTAGTTGGACCAATCATTCAGAACAATAGTGATCCGAATAAATTCATGGCTCTCAGTTCGTTCGCCATCCCATGTACCGTCACCGTAGCAACTGGCTTGGCGAGTGATTGCATCCCCGGAACGCGGCACTATGGCACGTTGGGCCGTGATGGGCTGCGTGGGCCAGGATTCAAGCAGTGGGATTTGGCGGTTTACAAGAACATACCGATATCGGAGCGGCTCAATATGCAGGTGCGGGCAGAATTCTTCAATGTTCTGAACCATCCCAATTTTGCCAACCCATTTCTCCCCGCATTCATAGCGGACCCGGCGGTGAATGGATTTCAGATGGTTGGAAACCGTGAAGTCGGTACAGGATATTATCCGCTGACGGCCACGGGCGACGTGGGAATCGGCAATCCGTTCCTGGGCGGCGGTGGCCCCCGAGGCATTCAGCTCGCAGCCAAATTCAATTTCTGACGCGCTGGCGGTATGACTCAAGGTCGACAAGCGCCCTGACTGCCTTGCGGACGACCGAACGATCTGCAGCCTTTCACAACAGCGGTGTTTACGGCCTTCGAGGACTCCGTTGCCCAGGCGACGGCCAGTTTCGTGATGCTGACGAATCCAGAAGTGCGTCAATCTCAGAAAAGATCAGCAACGGGCGGGAATGTCAGGATGAGGCTCAGTACGAGCAGTGCGACGGCAATCGCGTTGATACGGCCTGCAGGAACTGTCTTTTTTCGCCAAGTCCACTCGAGTATCCCCCAAGTAACGAGCCAAACAACAATGGCCACCGTGGTTACGCCTGAGAGCGGGCCTGTCGGTTTGTAAAAAATAAGATTGCTCTTAACGAGGGCAGATTTATCAGCGAGGATGGCGAAGGCTGCCATCAGGAAGCAGCCAATACCGGCTGAGAGAACGCTGGCTGCGCCGGAACCGTTTGTCAGGGACGGATCGTCACGTGCCACTGGATTGTGCGACGTACTCATTTTGCTTCTGCGTGACTCAAATGGATCGTGCTGCCACCCCGAACCGGTGCGTAGTCATCGATCTCCGCACCGAAGAAACCTGCAATTCCCGACGCAACAAGGGAAGCGAGGGCAAAAACAAGCACAGCTGATCGAAGTTGGCGATGGTTCCTAAGATCGTGGCCATACCGGATGAACACGAACGCGACCATAGTGATCGAGATGGGAGCGAACCAAGCAACGTGCTCCTTCCACTCCATCCCGAGCGAATGCCAGCCGCTTGTGGCGGGTCGCGACATCAGCAGCCGTTGTGGAAACATCGATAGATCAGCCCTTCCCGTCAGAGGCGCCGCGCGATACCAAGGATAAATGACATAAGTCCCGCTGAGCACGGCGGCCCATGCGAGCACAACCATCGCGATCAGGTAAATGCGCACGAAGCGCTCGTGCCCGCGAGTGAAGTCATCCGAAATGGACGAGTCAGTGAATTGATAAAGCCATACCAGGGCGCCCGAACAAGCGAGCAAGTACAGCCCGCCGAATGCCATGCCGTGAATCAATGTCCAGAGGGCCCGTTCCGTGATCTGCATTTGCGTTTCTTCCCCTGCGAATCAGCCGTGGATCGATCCGGTCGGCAAGCTCGTCATTGAAATGCCATTGCGTTTACGGGTCGAAATCCCGACATGTTCATCGGCTCTGGCAACCTGAGGTCGCTCGAGTCGGCTTTCTTCTTGTTCTTTCCCCATGTCCAATACATGCCCACATACGCATATTGTTCGGTTTGACCCGCTACGGAATGGCCGTAGCAGAACAAAAACTGCTCGCCTGGGTGATGCTTGAAGTGATAGTAACCGCCGATGTCGATCATTGTTGAAGCTTGGGTCTGCGGCGTCGCGAAGCCCTCACGTCCATGAGAGAAAATCTCGCCTCCTAGCTCTAACCGCTCGCCGAAGGCGTACTTCAACAGGAATGCGCCATATGGAAAGTTGCGGTACTGCGTTTGTGGAACGATGACCTCGCCACCCCCGCCGTCGAGCAGCCAATGTCCGATATTCTTCTGCAGCCACAGCGGTACCTTGTACCAAATCTTCCCCACCCCAAGTCCCTTGTCGTAGCTACCGGTTGGTAACTCGAACATCGTGAACGTTCCGATCTGCGGAACGTACTTCGACTCTTTGATGAAGGCGATTTTGGCTCCGACTTCCATATCGGTGTAGCCGAAAACGGAAGGACCGGCACCGCCAGGAGCATAGATCGGATTGTTGGACGGGTTGATGGTGCCCCATGGCGCTATGAGGTGTAGCTGCACTCTGGGGATTGCGCCCCAGTTGAACTCGAACGCCGGACCAGTGGAATCGATCTCTGCGGGTGTTCCATCCATACTTCCGAATATGTAGAACTCGTAATGCTGGTAATCAACCGGAACCGGATCATCGGTTTGGAACGGCGGCCCCTGCGCCCGCAGGCTGAATGAAGCACCCATGAAGAGAAGAAACAGCAACAGGGAAGAATATTTGCGCCCGTTCTTCAAGTGCTTGTCTCGTGGTTCAAGAAATGCTCGTTGGGCGCAGGAATTACCGATAAATGACATCAGGATGGTTCGCGCCTCGACTGTCCGAATGTTTTTGTTAAGGAACCATCGATCGAAAGAGTTCCTGATCCGACGATTAATAGGAATAGCAAGCCCATCAGCATCGAACAATCGGCGCGCTTCATGAGCCATGCCCCACACATCACCCGCACGTAACATTGGCAGCTTTGTCGCGGCAATCGCAACCTAAATCACCGGTAGCAGTGGAATAGTCGCCATCTAGCGGAGCAGGCATGCCGATTTTGAGAAAGCGCCCTGCTCCAAGGCTTGCTGGAAATAGGAACTTCTGAATCCCTTCTGATGGGAACACGACACCAACCAAAAGCCGAATCAGAAGCGTGGCTTCAGGCGTGGTGGAGATGACTGTTCGTTGATAAAATGACATCGCCAACTGACGAGCGCTTTTCGGAGAGTTCACTATAGCATGAATCGTAATCGGATCTCGAAATCGAAGTCAGAGCAAAATGACAGGGCCGCCGATCGCGATTTATACTCAGGCTTAATCCGGCTCCATGTCCTGCACCATGCCGTAGAGGGTCCGATCTTTGGTCTCGGAATGATCGAGGAATTGGCGCGTCACGGATATCGCATCAGTGCCGGAAGTCTTTATCCTCTACTGCAAGGGCTAGAGAAGAAAGGCTACCTGCGATCGACCGACCAGCGAAACGGCAAGTCGTTGCGGCGCGTGTACCGAGCGACTGCATTGGGGCGGAAGGCCTTAGTGGCATCGAAAGGCAAAGTGCGGGAGCTGTTTCATGAGCTAATTGAAGGGGATTAGCGCAACGGCGACTGTGCGAGCTGGGTTAATGCTCGAAGGCTAGTGAGAATTGAAGTTGGCGAACTGCCAGCGGACTAATTGGCGCAGCGAAACCAGACAATGGAATCGCACCCGGCCCAAAAAAACTTCACGTGCGTGCAACAAAGGTTGACACAACAGTCGGAATCCGGTATAACAAAAAGCGACTGTGAAACAAGACGTAGGGCGGTTCTTACCTCTCTCGCCGGCGGCGTTGCACATTTTGCTTTCTTTAGCCGGTGAGGAGCGCCATGGCTACGCAATTATGCAAGATGTTGCTCGTCAATCGAATGGCCGCTACAAGTTGGGTCCGGGCACGCTCTATGACAATCTCCAAAAGCTCATGAAGGAGCGCATCGTCGAAGAGACTGAGAATTTCTCGACTGGCGCCGAATCCAGACGGCGCTATTACCGATTAACTAAGCTCGGACGCGCGGTCCTTTCGACCGAAATCGCCCGTTTAGAAGAAGCCATTCGCGAGGCGAAACTACATCTTGGATTTCAAAGGAGCGCATTGTGATTCGGGGCCTTTATCGTGGCTTACTTTGCTTGCATCCGATTTCATTCGAAGAACGATTTGCTGAAGAAATGCTATGGATCTTCGATCTGAAGCGAACATCCGAAACTGGCCTGGCGCTGCTGTTCGATTGTTTTATTTCCCTCTGCCGGCAATGGATTTTCCGCTCGGGACTTTGGAAGTTTGGCATAGGGGTCTTGGTGAACTTGATCCTCGGTCATCGTTTGATCTTGTTTTGTTTGGGTTTAGACAGATAGAAATTCCGAGGATGTGCGAAGACAATGGCCCAGACAGCTGGACTCGCGAACGTATCAGGCAAGCCGAGGCATTCAGTGCTCGAACTTCGTCGCGTAACAAAGCTTTACTCCAGCATCCCGGCCGTTAGCGATGTTAGCTTCATTGCTCATGCTGGAGAAATTACCGGTTACCTGGGACCAAATAGTTCAGGCAAGTCAACCACCCTTAAAATCATTGCCGGGTTGATCGAGCCAACTGACGGAACAGTCCTCTTTGGCGGCGAACCGATTCAGCACAATCGAATCCAATATAAACAGCGCCTTGGCTACGTGCCCGAAGAGCCGCACCTCTATTCGCATCTTACGGGACTGGAATATTTGACCATGGTGGCCCAGTTGCGAGGTCTTCCGCGCAAGTCTTCGGCCGAGAAAATCCAAGGACTACTGCGGCTGTTTTCTCTTTACGGAGACCGACACCTCTCGATCTCTTCCTATTCGAAGGGTATGCGGCAAAAGGTGCTACTTTCGGCGGCGCTGCTGCACAATCCCGATCTGATCCTGCTGGATGAACCTTTTTCCGGACTGGATGTGACCTCTGCGCTGGTGATGCGCAGCCTGATCCGGGAGTTAGCAATGCGCGGGAAAGTCGTCGTGTTCAGCTCGCATGAACTGGAAACCGTGGAACGCGTCTGCTCCCATGTAGTGATCTTGCATCGCGGAAAGATTGTCGCCGATGATGCGATCGAGAGCCTGCGGACGCTCATGGCGCTCCCGACCCTCGAAGAAATCTTTTCGCAACTCGCCGTTGAACAGGACACGGAAGCCGTTTCGCGAGAGATCGCGAACTTGATTCTTGCGTGAGTGCAGGCATTTGATGAAAGGTCAGTTTCAGGTTCTTTATCGTGAGTTTCTCTTCCGTGTAGTCGACCTGGAAATACTCGCGCCGCAAGGCGAAATAAGTAAGCTTCTGGGACAGTTTGCGGCAGTGCTTGTCTTCGTCGGCTTTTGGGTGCTGCTTCCCGCCGTGATCCTGAGCAACGGCTCCCCTTCGGAAGGTACGCTCCTGCTCACTTGGACTACGCAACATTTCATTGTCGCGACGACGATGCTGGTAGTCGGCTTATTTGCGGTTCTAAGCTGGGAATCCATGTTCCCGGACCGGCGCGACGTGATGGTGCTGAGTCCTTTGCCGGTACGAGAACGCACGCTCTTGCTCGGGAAGGTCGCGGCGGTAGCTACTGCGTTGGGTATTACCGTGCTCTGCCTCAACGTTTTGCCCAGCCTGGTGGCGCCGTTTGTCTTCTCCAGCGCGCCAACGCTTCCCCCGCCAAAATACGATCCGGCGGTGCCGCCGGTACGCGTGGCTGCGTTCAAGGATGTGCTGGATCGCGATATGGCGGCGGCGTTGAACCCTGCAACCGGCAAACTGGCGCTTGGAGACGATGCGGGGATCTCCATCGGAATCGTGGAGCATGGGGTGTGCCGCGTATTTACATATGGAACCGCGAATTCCAACTCCATTTTCGAAATTGGTTCCGTCACCAAAACCTTTACGGGCTTGTTGCTGGCCCAGATGGCGGCGCAGGGGAAGGTCAGCCTCGATGAACCGGTCCGTGAGCTACTGCCGAAAGGCACGGTGAAGAAGCCCACGGGCGCTGAGATTACCTTGGTGGATCTGGCGACTCAACACTCCGGGTTGCCGTCAATGCCCGACAACTTTCATCCCGAAGATAAGGCCAACCCTTACGCCGATTATCGGGCCGAGAACTTATACGCGTTCATTACGAAGTGGGGTGTCGCCCGGCCTAGGCATCCTTCCTACTTGTACAGCAATCTCGGTTTTGGACTGCTTGGTCAAGCGCTCGCAAACAGGGCGGGAACGACTTATTCGAAGCTCCTGAGCCTGGAGATCACCCAACCGCTTCGCATGGACGACACCTTCGCGTCGCCTTCCGCGGAACACGCGAAGCGTATCATCCAGGGATACGACGGCTTGGCGCATGGTCCCGTTCCTGGATGGGATTTGGAGGCATTAGCCGGGGCTGGGGCGATTCGCTCGAGTGCGCATGACCTTCTCCAATATCTCGAAGCCCAGTTGCATCCGGAAAAGTTTCCACGGCTTTCGGCCGCGCTGCGCGAATCTCATCGGCTCCAGGCTGATGTGTCGCCCGGGCGGCGCATCGCGCTCGCGTGGGTGCGTGACGCGAGTTCGGGAATATTTGCGCACGCCGGCGCAACCGCCGGATACACGAGCTACGCGTTCTTCCATCCCGAGGGAGATTACGGCGCTGTGGTGCTTATCAACACGGGGCCGAATCTGATTCTGAATCCGCAACAGCTCGCTGACCATATCCGGCAGAGGCTGACAGGGGCGCCGGCGGTTTCGCTTGTCACGTGGATCAAGGGCGGCCAAAGTGGGATTTGGGGTACTATGCGGTCTCTCGGCGCATACTGGACAACGTTGTTCGCCGCTGGAGCTTTTGTCTTTTGCTGCGTCCTCACCTTGCAGGGATTGGCGCAATTGTTGCCGCGGCAGGCATTTCTGCGCGTCTCGTCGCTTCTGCAGCTAGCGTGCTTTTGCCTCTGCCTGTTGGTTTACTTTCTGCAGCCGCCGTTCGCCAAGCCGACCGAACTCCTGGACAACCGAGAGCTGCTGTCGTGGTTGCCGTCGTACTGGTTCTTCGGCCTGTTTCAAGCGCTCAATGGCCCACTGCCGCCGCTGCTTGCTCCTCTGGTACAGCGGGCGTGGATGAGTCTCGCGATTTCGGCTTGCGGAGCGGCTGGCGCATACATGATCTGCTATTTTCGTACCCTGGGTAAGATTGCCGAGCAACCCGATATTCTGCCTGCGTCCCGGCGGCTGAGATGGGTGCCGCCATTCGGGAATTCGCTAGAAAGCGCCATTGGCCAATTTGCGGTACGGACGTTGTTGCGCAGCCGGCAGCACCGCGTGATTTTGACGTTCTACTTGGGAGCGGCGCTGGGATTGGCATTTTTCATATCGAAAGCGCCGCTTCTCGGCCAGCAAGGCGCGGCGACCCACAGTTGGTACCTGGTGAGCACGCCATTGCTGATGTCCAGCATCCTCGTGATGTGTGGCGCAGCGGTGGGGGCCCGCGTTGTTTTCTCACTACCCATGGAGCTTCGGGCGAACTGGATCTTTCGGGTGATGCCGACTCCCGGGGCGTCGCTATGTGTTGCGGCCAACCGTCGGTTGCTTTATGGGCTTGCTGTGCTGCCTGCAGGGGCGGCGATGGCGGTACTATTCTTTTGCATTTGGCCCTGGCGGGTGGCGGCGGCCCACCTCGTCATGCTTGGGCTTATTGGGATACTTGTCAGCGAACTCTCACTGCGCAATTTCCAAAAAATTCCCTTCACTTGTGCATACCTTCCGGGCAAATCACACTTCCACATGGCGGTTGTGATCTTCCTGAGCCTCATGCTTCGTTTCGAGAACGGCGCCGCCTTCGAACTCGGCGCGTTGAATGATCCCGCGCTATACGCGGCTCTGGTCGCCATTCTCGTGACTTTGGCTGGAGCCATCCGATGGCGGAGGGCTGTGCAAGCGAAATCGGAAGAAGCTGGAGTGCAATTTGAAGATGAGCCCGAGCCGGCGGTTCTCAGATTGGGTCTGCAGCATCGGGACGGGGTACTGCCGACGAATTCATCGCTAGCGGTATCTCGTGTCCCTTGAAGCTCCGCTGCATAGGTCCGCGTAAGAACTTTAGTAGCGCGGTTCGGCCAGGCGGCTCGCCGCGGCACCCTTCGATGCTGTTAAAAAACTCCCGGGGCGAGGGGCCGGGCGGCTTTCTTTCAACTTCGTCGTGTTGCGTTTGAAAGGATGGCCTTTTCAGGCACAGGATACTATCCGCTGACCGCCACGGGCGACGTGGGAATCGGCAATCCCTTCCTGGGCGGCGGTGCCCCCGAGGCGTTCAGCTGGCGGCCAAATTCAATTTCTGAGGCGCTGGCAGTATGACTCAAGGCCAACAAGCGGCCTGACTGCCTTTAGAGTGGAATGGGCGAAGGTTCGAGAGCTGGTGCGGGTCGTCAAGGCAGAGGGTTGGAGGCATCTTCGAACAACATGCAGTCATCGACACTATAAGCATTCCTCAAAGCCTTATGAAAGCCGATTCCCCCAGCGAGGTCTCAACAATGACAGCGTTGCGGACGAACCGTCAACGTGGTTTCTCCCCGGCGAACGGTTGGACACACTACGGCAGACGAAGGAGTTTATTCGAGCTTTCATTCTGCAACAGATGTTTGCGAGTGTCATGCTCGGCAGGCCCGGTAAAAGGGCGCGAAAGAAATGCCCAGATGATCGGGGACTAAACTTGCGATTCAATTTTGCGTCAGACTTTTGCAACACCCGATGGCCTGATTCTATGGGTTCTGGCTCTTCGCAAAACTTACCCGTTATGACACAGATGGGGCTTGCTGCCGCAGGCTAGTCCAAAGATGCCAACACGTTTTTGCCCAGCAGTGAAGTCTTTGCCTTCACTAACGTGGTTTTCGTCGCGCGTTGGCACTGGAGAGAGAGCGGCTCAGCGGGCGGTATATCCGCCGTCGACGACCAGAACACTGCCGATAGCGAAGCTCGCGGCTGAACTGGAAAGCCAGATGATTGAGGACGCGATCTCGTCGGCCTGCCCAAGTCGTCCGAGCGGGATGCTGTCGATCACCGCCTGCACGCTTTCCGGGTGATCTTTCAGAGCTTTGTCTACCATCGGCGTCATGACAGGGCCGGGGCAGACAACATTGATCCGGATGCCTTTGGTTGCGTATTCGAGTGCAGCGCTCTTTGTCAGGCCGATGACGCCGTGCTTCGATGCTGTGTAAGCCCCCAGCCCAGCAATACCGGCGAGCCCGCTGTTAGACGAAACATTGACGATGGCCCCACGACGCTGCTGGCGCATGTACGCGAGCTCGTACTTCATGCAGTTCCATACACCCCGAAGATTAACGGCAATGGCGCGGTCGAAATCCTGGCTGGCCGCATCGGCCGTCTCTACGGAAGGAACATGAATCCCGGCATTGTTACAGGCCAGGTCCAGTCCTCCCAGCGTCGAGACGGTCTGTTCAATGGCGGCCTTCACCTGATCTTCCTGTGAAATATCGCAGCGCAGTCCGAGAGCTTTATGCCCCGCCGTTGTGAGGCCTTCTGCCGCCCTCACCACGCCAGCTTCGTCCATGTCGAGAAGAGCGACGGCCGCGCCCGCCTCGGCATAGGCGTTCGCCGTGGCAAGACCGATGCCCCCCGCCGCGCCAGTCACAAGAGCGACATAGCCCTTAAAAATCTGTTCTGTCATCTGCGATATCTCCTGATTGAATTAAGGCCGGGCTCTACCGATCGACGGGGATAATGATCACCGTCGCGGCCCGCGCCTTGTGGCCAATCATGGAAGCGAGATAGGGACTGCTGCCGTATTTCGCTTTGTAGGCTTCGTCGATTTGCTCAGCAAGCGCGTCGTTAGCCCGCGCGAATGCCACGTCCCGCTTCATGCTGGCCGCTGTAATGCGACCAGCTTTCTGACGCAGGGCGGCGTCGTACCAGCTCGATGCCGTTCCGTTATAGGCCCGTGCATAGAGGTTTCCATCGACCACCACCGACCATATCCAAGTCGGCGTACCGTAGGTGACGCCATCATCCCGAAAAGGGGCGATGTGCAGGTCGTCAGTGTCCGCTATCCA
>JAFASD010000572.1 GCA_019244945.1 Acidobacteriaceae bacterium
CGTTTTCATTTCTCAGCAACCACCGGGTTGCGCAGTTCGCCGATCGCAGGGATTCTGACAACAACGTCATCGCCTGGATGAAGATACCGGGGCGGCTTGCGGGCAAAGCCGACACCAGCCGGGGTACCAGTGGAGATGATGTCGCCCGGCTCAAGCGTGAAAACACTCGAAAGAAACGCAAGCAAGTCAGGGATTTTAAAGATCAATTCGCGCGTGTTTGAATCCTGCAAAATTTCCCCATTAATTTCCATCTGGATATCCAGATCGTGGGGATCGGCAATCTCGTCGGCAGTGACGATCCAGGGACCCATCGGCGCGAACGTGTCGAATGTCTTACCCATCAGCCATTGCGATGTCGCTCGCTGATAATCGCGGGCCGTCACGTCGTTTACGATCGTGTAACCGAAAACGTGGTCGGACCAGTTTTCGGCTACGATGCGACGTCCGCCACGCCCGATCACGAACGCGAACTCTGCCTCATAATCGGGAGACTTGGACACTCGTGGCAGAATGATCTCTGCGCCCGGACCGATAACGGCCGTCGCAAATTTATTGAAGATGGTGGGGACTGCCGGAATTTGCGCGCCGGTTTCGGCGGCGTGATCGCGATAATTTAAACCGACACAGATCAGCTTGCGAGGCTTCGGAATGGGAGCAAGCAATTTCACGGCCTCTAACGCGTGCCTTGGATTCTCGGGGACTTCACGAGCGAACTGTTCGGCGCGTTCCAGCGCTTCTGAACCAGACTCTATGAATTGAAGTAGCGATGTGAACCCAATGGATCTCAGGTCAAGAACTTTGCCGTCAGGCGAGACAAGACCCGGAACAGCTTGGCCTTCCGCTTCGAAGCTGACAAAGCGCATTCTTAATCCTCTTATCCACGCTCGCGCAGTTCACGCAAGCTATCCGTATACGGCGCCCTTGCGACGCCATGCTCGGTAACGATCGCGGAAACATAGCGGTTCGGCGTGACGTCGAAGGCGGGATTCGCGACGTGTATTCCCTCGGGCGCGAAGTGAACACCTTGCACATGCGTAACTTCATGGGCGGCGCGTTCTTCGATCGGGATTTGATCTCCGGAAGCGAGTGTCAGGTCTAGCGTTGACGTCGGCGCGGCGACATAGAACGGCACGCTGTTCTCTTTTGCCAGAACAGCCAGTCCATATGTACCAATCTTATTTGCGACATCGCCGTTGGCCGCAATGCGGTCCGCGCCAACTACGACACACCCGATTCGCCCACTCTTCAAGAAATGACCAGCCATGTTGTCAGTAATAAGAGTCGTCTCGATTCCATCCCGTTGCAGTTCCCAAGCCGTGAGGCGAGCGCCCTGCAGAAAAGGACGCGTTTCATCCGCGAAGACGTCAATCTTTTTCCCCAACTGCACAGCCGCGCGGATTACTCCCAGCGCGGTACCAAACCCAGCAGTGGCCAGTGCTCCGGCGTTGCAGTGCGTCAAAACGGTCCTTCCGTCCGGAACGAGCGGAGCGCCATACCGACCGATTGCCTCGTTGATCGCAATGTCTTCATCGCGAATCTTCTGGGCTTCTTTTATCAGGCGCGCACGGATTTCCGACAGATTGAGTTGCCGTATAGAGCTGTAGAGCTGCCTCATGCGCTCGATGGCCCAGAACAGGTTGACCGCCGTGGGCCGCGTGCCGGCCAATGTCTCGCAGATGAGGGGCATTTCGCTATCGAGATCTTCCGATTTAAGAGCGCCAAGGGCAACGCCCATTGCGGCCGCCACGCCTATTGCAGGTGCGCCGCGAATGGTCATGTTTCTGATTGCGTCGGCGACATCGACGTAAGTTCGACACGTGACAAACGCCGTTTCCCTCGGCAGTCGTCTTTGATCGATCATCACTACCCCGTTCGGGGTCCATTCGATGGTTTCGATAGTGTTCTGAACCAATGTAGCGCTTGAATTCATTTTGGATGCTGGAATGCCGCTGCGACAAAGAAAACGGCGTTGTAGCAGGCGTGCATGATTGTGGAAGGGATGATCGATCCGGTCCGGGCGCGAACCCATCCCAGAACCGCGCCGACCAGTGCGACAGCCAGTGCATATTGCCAAGCCCATGCGTACTCAGGCGCGTGCATGGAACCGAATAGCAATGCGGTCAACAGAACTCCCGCCACGACTCCGAAGGATCGTGACAGCAAGGGCTGAAGAAAGCCTCTGAAAAAGAGCTCTTCGAAGAAGGGAGCAATGGTCACCGCCATGATTCCAAACATGACTAGAGAACTCCGCGATTCCAGCAGTTTTTCTATTTCGGAGTTTATTTTCGGCGTATGTAAGAGCGATGCCAAACCTGAAATCGCGAATGCCAGCACGACTCCACCCGAAGCGACAAACAGAGTATTGTAGCGGGCGGGGCGCCATCCCAGTGAAGAGAACACAGGTTTCCCATAGCGAAGCTTAAACGCCACTCGGAACGCGACGTACAGGAATAGATAAAGAGCGAGATTACTTGATAGCACCAGCCCTGGAGAATCAGTCAGGAGGGCGCCGTGATATACCACCACAACCAAAATTGCCGCTACCGCCAACATCGCAAACGTTAGTCCGATCACCAAAGCTACATCGGTGTAATCCCAGAAGGGCTCTCGTGATGGGCGCGCTGGTTGCGGCTGTTCGATGATCGGCTCAGCCGGCGTGGTCTCTATAGGCTCAGGCAGCATTCCCCGCCTTCATTATCTTCCGTAGGGCCTCCGCTGTATGGCTCTTCCGATTTTGAATGACTTCTTCCGGGGTGCCGAATGCGACTACGTGGCCGCCCTGCTCGCCGCCCTCCGGCCCTAAATCGATAAGATGGTCCGCGCTCTTGATTACGTCGAGTTGATGTTCAATGACGACTACGGTATTTCCAAAATCAACCAGGCGCTGCAGAACATCGAGCAAATGTCTGATGTCCTCAAAATGGAGACCGGTCGTCGGTTCGTCCAGCAGGTAAAAGGTCCGGCCTGTCTGCCTTTTGCTGAGTTCTTTGGCCAGTTTGATGCGTTGCGCCTCGCCGCCGGAAAGCGTGGTGGACGATTGGCCCAAGTGAATATAGCCAAGTCCCACTTCCGTTAGCGTCTTGAGCTTGGCGTGAATCTGTGGAATCTTGGCAAGCAGATCCAAGGCTTCGTCCACAGTCGATTCAAGCAGGTCCGCGATGCTCTTTTCTTTGTATTTGACTTGGAGCGTTTCGAGATTGTAGCGGCGTCCCCGGCAGACATCGCAGGTTACGTACACATCGGGCAAGAAGTTCATCTCGATACGTTTGAGCCCGTCTCCCTGACATGCCTCGCAACGCCCGCCTTTCACGTTGAAACTGAAGCGGCCAGCCTTGTAGCCGCGTTCGCGAGATTCCGGAAGCATTGCATAGAGCTCACGTATCGGCGTAAAGACACCTGTGTAGGTCGCAGGATTGGAGCGCGGCGTGCGTCCGATCGGCGATTGATCAATTTCAATCACCTTATCGATGTTTTCGAGGCCAACGATATCTTTGTGAGTTCCAGGCTCTTCACTCGATCCGTAGACTTGCTTTGCCAGAGCGCGGTAAAGAATGTCATGCACGAGCGTGGATTTACCGCTGCCCGACACCCCTGTCACAACAATGAACGTTCCGAGTGGAAAATCTACGTTGATGTTCTTAAGATTGTGTTCCTGCGCGCCTCTCACGCTGAGTTTCAGTCCGTTACCGCACCGGCGAACTGGAGGAGACAGAATCGAAACATACCCCGATAGATATTTGCCGGTGAGCGATTGAGGCGACTTCATGATTTGTGTTGGGGTACCGTGCGCGATTAAATCTCCGCCAAGGCGTCCTGCACGCGGACCGAGGTCGATCACATAATCGGCGCGCTCTATGGTTTCGGCATCGTGTTCGACAACCAGCACTGTGTTGCCAAGGTCCCGCAAATGGTGCAGAGTATCGAGCAACCGGCCGTTGTCTCTCGGATGCAGCCCGATAGAGGGTTCATCGAGTACATAAAGCACGCCGCGAAGCTTAGAGCCAATCTGGGTAGCCAAGCGGATACGCTGAGCCTCGCCCCCGGAGAGCGTGGCCGATGAGCGCTCAAGGCTGAGATAATCCAGCCCCACGGCGCATAGAAATTCGAGGCGGTTCTGAATCTCTTCCACCACTCGTCCAACCACTTTCAGCTCACGCTCACTGAACTGCCACGCACGGATCAACGGCAAAGCCCGGGCAATCGGCATTTCTGTGAATTCAGCGATGGATGCACCTTTTACTCGGACCGCAAGGCTAGCTGGTTTGAGCCGCCTTCCTTTACAGTCCGGGCAGCTTGACGGCGACATGTAGTCCATCAACCATTCGCGATAACCTTCGCTGGCGCGACGGTAGCTGTCGTCCAGAATTCTCAGGATTCCAGGAAACTGAGCATTGCCATCGAGAAGTACACTGCGCGTCTTCTTGGAAAACTCGTCGAAAGGGCGTGCAAGATCGATGTTTAGAATTTCGGCGGCCTCAGTGAGGACCGAATTCATGTGGGAAGAAGTGGAACCCGGACCCAGTCCGCCATCCAGCAGCGGCTTAGCGGGGTCGCAGATTACTTTTACTGGATCGAAGGCCCAGGTGCTGCCGATTCCATGGCAAGTCTCGCACGCGCCATACGGACTGTTGAAAGAGAACGATCGAGGTTCAAGCTGAGGAATGCTCGTGCCATCGTTCGGGCACGCCAGCTTCTCCGAATACAGCCGTTCCGGTCCATCAATCACCGCTATGGTGACGAGCCCATTCGCCCATTTGAGGGCTGTCTGAATAGAGGTTTCCAGTCGCCTTTCAATTCCTGGCTTCACAGTTAAGCGATCGATGACAACTTCAATGGTGTGATTGGTGCGTTTATGAAGCTTGATGGGTTCGTCAAGAGAGCGAAGCTGGCCGTCGATCCGGGCGCGAAAACCTGCTTTGGCGATTGCCTCGAGCTCTTTCTTGTACTCGCCTTTCCGCCCGCGCGCGATCGGCGCCAAAATCATAATACGCTCGCTTTGATGCTGAGCAAAAACCTGTTCGAGAATTTGCGCCGGAGATTGCCTTTCGATTTCGGCGCCACAGAACGGGCAGTGAGGAACTCCTACGGAGGAATAGAGAAGCCGAAGATAGTCATAGATCTCCGTCACCGTGCCCACGGTCGATCGCGGACTGCGCGAAGTGGTCTTTTGCTCGATAGAGATGGCCGGACTCAATCCGTCAATTGAATCTACTTCCGGACGCTCCATCTGATCGAGGAATTGGCGCGCATACGGCGATAGAGTTTCAACATACCGACGCTGCCCTTCGGCGTAGATTGTGTCGAAGGCGAGCGAACTTTT
>JAFASD010000124.1 GCA_019244945.1 Acidobacteriaceae bacterium
CGGAGATCAGGGCAATTCCGCCAAAGAGCAGGCAGCGAGACAACAGGACGCACGCAACGAGCAGGCCGCGCAGCAGGAGAGTTCTGAAGGTGAGGGGCAAGAACAGACGACGGAAAAACCAGAGGCATCCGGTGGCCGCAACTCGGATCAATCGCCTGAGAAAAAAGGTTCCGACGCTCGTTCGGGTGCAGGCCGGCAAGAGGGCGACAAGGACGTTCAGGAAGCTGAGCAATTGCGCGCGATGGGGAAGTTGGCTGAGATTATCGGTAAACGTTCAGCGAGCATCACGGGCGAAATGATGGTCGAAACACGTTCGGGCAAGCAACAATTGAAGACGGAATACTCGCAGCGCATGGGTCATCATTCGGACTTAGGTGGAGAAATCAATCGCGACGAGATTCCGCTGATCTATCAACAATACATTCGCGAGTATATGGAGCAGGTCCGAAAACAGCAGGCGAAGAACGGCCAGTGAGATCCGGTATCGGCTATTTTTCGTCGCGGCTCTCTAACACCGATTGGGCGTAGTAGTTGACCACCTTAGCTTCACTGCGGGCGACTTCGTAGAAGGCGGACCTCAGCAATTGCTCTTTGCCCTGGAAAAGTCCCTGGCGGATTTCTTCTTGCACTCGCGGGTCGCTTAACTGGCGCTGGCCGGAAGGTTCTTTCGAGATCATTTTGATGATGCGATATCCCTCCGGCGTATGAAGCACGGGAGAGACCTGACCGGGAGTCATGTCTAGAATGGCCTTGCGCAGGTCGGGGTTGGCCTTGTCTAAAGCGGATTCGGGCACGAAGCCCAAATCTCCGCCATTGGGGGCGGAGGTGGAATCTTCGGAGTAGTTCTGCGCCAGGCCTGCGAAATCCTCTCCTTGCCGTAGGCGCAGATCGATCATTTGAATTTTCGTGCGCGCCTGTTGATCGTTCTGAGCCTTGTCGTTCTTCAGATTGGTCACGTTTGGATCAGGCGCCGAGGTTACCAGGATCTGCGCTATACGGACCTTGTTTTCGGCCAAGTTGAAGCTGGCTTTGTTCACATTGTAGAAAGCCGTGACGTCGGCGTCGGCGATCGATATGTGCGAGCCGATCTCTTTATTGAATAGTTTGTTGACGCTCAGCTCGCGGCGGATCTGTGCTTTCAAATCGGCCACGGACATTTTTCGCTGCTCGAGGAGCTTTTGAAACTCTTCTTGGGTGTAAGGCGCTTTTAGCTCGTTGAATTTTGCGTCGACATCGGCATCGGAGGCCAGCAAGCCTTCCTTTTCGGCGCGCTGCAACATGATCTCGTTGTCGATGAGAGCGCGGAGAGCTTCGAGGCGCAATTGAGTGGTTTGATCGGCGTTGGCTTTGAGGGATGCGTTAGGAAATTGGGCGGCAATGGCGCGATTCAGTTCGGCATAGGTGATGGGGCGGCCATTTACGGTTGCCGCGACGTTGGGCGAAACAGGCCGGCTACAACCAGTGAGCAAGAGCGCCAGTGCGCTGGAAACAGCGAAAACTGGTGTCCAGCAGGCGCTCGGGCCCATGTATTTCTTCATCAACCCTTATGCTTTCGTTTTTTGGATCTCTTCGACAAGCGCGGGCACGACCTCAAACAGATCTCCCACGATGCCGTAGTCGGCGGTTTCGAAGATGGGCGCGTTCTCATCCTTGTTGATCGCAACCACAGTCTTGGAACCCTTCATGCCGACCAAATGCTGAATCGCGCCGGAGATGCCGACGGCGAAATAGACTTTCGGGGAGACAGTTTGTCCCGAGCTTCCGACTTGCCGTTCCATGGGAAGCCAGCCGTTGTCGCAGATGGGACGCGAGGCCGCGAGTTCAGCGCCTAAGGCGTTCGCGAGCGCCTCGACGACGGGCAAGTTCTCTTTTTCTTTAATTCCACGGCCCACGGAGACGATGACTGGCGCGGCGCCCAAATCAACTGACCGTTGCGCTTCGCGGTAGGGGGCTTCGGGCTTGCTGCGGATGGCAGAAGGATCCAGCTTTACTCGAAACTGCTCGATCGGATTCGTTGCGGAAGCCGGCTCGGCCGCTCGGAAGGCGCCGGCCTGGATAGAAACAAATTGAAGATCGCCTTCCGCGGGGATATCGGCATTCAACTTGCCCTGAAATAGCTGTCGAACATAACTGAGACCACCGCTAACGGTCTTAAGATCCACGACGTCGCTGACGAGCGACTTGCGGAAGCGGGTTGCCAGCTTGGGCGCGTAGTCGCGAACCTGATAGGTGTGCGGAAATACCACAACTTTCGGAGTGGAGGCTTGGATCAACTGCTCTAGCGCGGCTGCGTAGCCATCTGGCGTGTACTGCTCGAGCGCCGCGTCATCGATAGCGAAGACTTTCTGAATGTCGAACGCTGCTGCCTCTGTCGCTAATGAATCGATGTTTGAACCCAAGACGGCTGCCGTAACTGGCGTTGCGAGGGCTTGTCCGATTTTCTGGCCAGCGGCGAGCGCCTCGAAGGATGTGCGGTTCCATTTACCACCTCGCTGCTCCAAAACGACCAGGACACTCATATCACGCGAGCCTCGAACTTCAGTTTTTCCACGAGTTGGTGTGCTGCCTGTTTCGGCTCTCCTGAAAATATTTGCGTCTTTTTGCTGCGAGTGGGCAAATAGATGCGCTCCATAACGAGTCCGGAGTTGAGGTCTATGCCGAGTTGAGATGCCGGGATGGTTTTAACTTCTTTCGTTTTCGCTTTCTTGATGCCCATGAGCGTCGCGTAGCGAAGCTTTTTGATCCCTGACTGAATGGTGAGGACTACGGGAAGAGGCAGGGAAACGTGCTGGAACCAGCCGTCCTCTAATTCGCGCTTGACACGAACCGCATCTCCTTGCGGCTCGACTTCCATGACGATGGTGGCGTGGGCGAATCCGAGCAGCTCGGCGAGCACCACTCCTGTTTGTCCGTAGCCCAAATCATCCGATTGAAGGCCGGTGAGGATGAAATCGGGCGATTCGGGTTTGACAGCGTTGGCCAGCAGTTGGGCGGTGGTGAGAGCATCGGGTGCTGCGCGCTCTTCCCATTCGATATGAATGGCGCGGTCGGCGCCTTTGGCCAAAGCTTCACGAATGGTCTGAGCGGCGCGTTGAGGGCCGGCACATAAAACGACGACTTCGCCTCCGAGCTTCTCTTTCAATTGGAGCGCTTCCTCGAGGGCGTAGGCATCCGGCTCATTCATCTCATAGGTGAGATCTGCTTCTTCCAGCCACTTGCCTTGCGCATCGACGCGCAGCGAGGAATCGCGCGCCGGCACCTGCTTCACAGAAACAATAATTTTCATCCGGTAATTGGACCATCATCCCGGGACGCTTCCAGGCGTCTGAAGTATCGGGCTTCAGGATCTCTTCTTAGTATGCCGATACCAATTCGAACGCGTTCCGGTGATCTTTCAGGAACTGTTCGAGCCCCGTGCCAGTCAGCGGGTGATGAAAGAGTTGGTCGAGCACTTTCAATGGCAAGGTAGTGATGTGCGCGCCGGCTTTAGCGGCCTCGATCACGTGCAGCGGTCCGCGAATGGAAGCAGCCAAGACCTGGGTGCCGTAACTGTAATTCTTATAGATCGTGAGAATGTCTTTGATCAGATCGATGCCCGGCCAGCCGATATCGTCGATGCGGCCGATGAATGGACTGATGATGTATGCGCCAGCTTTTGCAGCGAGCAGGGCCTGAGCGGCGCTGAAACAGAGAGTCACGTTGGTTCGTATGCCCTCTTTGGCCAAAGCGGAAACGGCGACAATGCCTTCAGGGATCAGGGGAGCTTTTACGACGATGTTCTTGTGAATTTTGGCGAGGCGGCGACCTTCCTGAATCATCTCGCGCGATGTGGTGGAAACCACTTCAGCGCTGATATCGCCGTCGACGAGCTCACAGATTTTGCGCACCTGCTCGTCAACCGGCACGCCTTCCTTGGCGATGAGACTGGGATTTGTGGTTACGCCGTCGATGACGCCGTAAGCGACGGCTTTCTTGATCTCATCGAGATTGGCGGTGTCGAGAAAAAATTTCATTTATCGAGATGCGATACGGTGTCCTACGCCTCGATAGTATCAGAGGGTGAGCGCTTCCACATCCAGCGAGCTGAGGATTGTACCCGCGGAGGAGAATCAGCTTCCGCTGGTTTTAAGCTTTATCCGCAAGCTGGCAGAGTATGAAAGACTCTCGCATGAAGTTGTGGCCGACGAGGAGAGTCTGCGTCGTTCTTTGTTTGGGCCGAATCGAGCGGCTGAGGTTGTATTCGCGTGCATCGGCGATCAGCCGGTCGGATACGCGGTCTACTTTCAGACCTTCTCGACCTTTTCAGGCGGGAGGGGTATTTATTTGGAAGACTTGTTTGTCGAGCCTGCACATCGCTCTAAAGGAGTCGGCAAAGCGGTTCTTAGCTACTTGGCGCGGCTTGCGAAGGAGCGCGATTGCGTACAACTGAACTGGGCGGTGTTGGATTGGAATCAGCCGGCGATTGATTTCTATCGAAAACTCGGCGCGACGCCGCGGGAGGAATGGACCGTATTTCGACTGGCGGGGGAAGCGCTGGAGAGCCTCGCGCGCCAAGAGCAGACAGTGACCTCGGAGGGTTTAGTATGACTAGCCTAAGCTTGCGATTGCGGTATGGAGGATTCGTATTTGCGCTGGTTCTTATATCCGGATTGACTGGTGAGAGCCAAGCTCAAGAGCAGATCCGGATTGATGCCCAGGCGCAGACGTCGCCCTTTCCGCATTTCTGGGAGCAGATGTTCGGGTCCGGGCGCGCCATTCTTGCTTTGCGCGAAAGTTATCGAAGCGATCTTCGCGCAGTCAAGCAGGTGACCGATTTTCGTTACGTGCGCTTCCATGCCATTTTGCACGATGAGGTTGGCGTGTACGACGAAGACGAGCACGGCAATCCGGTTTACAACTTTGCTTATGTAGATGAGATTTATGACGGGCTTTTAAAGAACGGGGTGCGGCCGGCAGTGGAGATCAGTTTCATGCCGAAGAAGCTGGCCTTTAATCCTGACGCGCTGCATCCCTTTTGGTACAAGCAGAACGTTTCGCCGCCGAAGAGTTGGGAGAAGTGGGACGGGTTGATGACAGCGTTCGCACGGCATCTGGTCGAACGTTATGGGGAGGACGAAGTAGCTCAATGGTATTTCGAGGTATGGAACGAGCCAAATATCGATTTTTGGAACGGCATTCCGCGGCAGAGAAGTTACTTTGAGCTGTATGACCACACGGCTCGCGATCTAAAAGGCGTGAGCCCGCGGCTTCGCGTGGGAGGTCCGGCGACGGCGGCCGCTGCCTGGGTGGATGATTTTCTCAAACATGCGGCGCAGAACCACGTACCTGTAGATTTTGTTTCGACTCACGGTTACGCCGACGATACGGTGGAAGATCTCTTCGGAACCAATGAGGACATTCCTATGGATGATCGGGTCTGCCGCGCGGTCGGGAAAGTGAGAAAGCAGATTCAGGACTCGGCGATGCCGAAGCTGCCGCTGCTGTGGACGGAGTGGAATGTTCCTGGAATGAAAGCGGCGCGCGACACTTCTTACGTAGGACCAGCGCTGGCGAATACCGTTCGAGAGTGCGACGGGATGGTAGACATGATGTCGTTTTGGACCTTCTCCGACGTATTTGAAGAGGGCGGGCCCATTCCGGAACCATTTGAAGGGCACTTCGGGCTCCGGGCTAAAGGCGGCATCAACAAGCCCAGTTACTACGATTTTGGGCTGCTGCATAAGTTGGGCGATCAGCGCATGGCCAACTCGTCTTCCGATGTGATTGTTACCAAGCGGAAAGACGGAACGCTAGTGGTCGCGGTTTGGAATCTGGTGGATCCGGACAAGACGGGAGGCGCAAAGAAGGTTCGCTTGGTTTTCGACAACCTTCGGAGTGGGGCGATGGTGAGCGAGAGCCGGGTTGATGACGATCACGGGAACACGCTTGCTGCGTATAAAGCTTTGGGTGCGCCTCGGTATCCGACGGAGGATCAGGTTCGGCGATTGAATGCCGCAACAGAGCTGCCTGCGCCGAGCCGGAAGCGTCTTGAGGCGAATTATTTGGATCTCGATCTTCAGCGGAATGCGTTGGTGATCGTTGAAGTGACGGCGGGTTCCAAATAGGACGATCGGAACTGCTCAAGAAGCGGGGCCTTAGGGGGTGCCGGAAGGGGCATGATGCCAAAACTTCAAGAGGGCAGGGATTCGGAACTTGATGGGAGAACTAGTTTGTGCTCTTTTTCGGTCGGATGCTGTTTTTTACGATCCGCGTATCGACCTTGCCACAAGCTCGCCGAACGATTCGGCCATGCGCTTCAAAATGAAGTCATCTCGGCCCCGATCCAATCAGCGAGAACTCGCTGTTTGGGCGAGAGTGGAATCGTTGATAATTGGTACTTGCAGTACCATTTGCGAAACCACCGTGTTTTTACGGAAGCGGTTCCAGCTTCATCAGAAACCAGGAAATGTCCTCTTCGCTGGTGGCGTAGTTTTTTCGAAGTGTTTTTCGCAGTGTCGCCTTGTAGCGACCCGGAATCTGCTTTGTTTCAGATTCGCTGATTGCTTCGCTAAAACGTCCTCTGATGTCCGGTTCGTCATCACTAGTTTGGTCAATGAA
>JAFASD010000152.1 GCA_019244945.1 Acidobacteriaceae bacterium
CTCGGCTCAATCCATCGGCGAGCCTGGCACGCAGCTAACCATGCGAACGTTCCATATCGGCGGCGCGGCGACTCGTATCAGCGAGCAGTCGACTCAAGATGCAAAGAGCGATGGGTTCGTCAAGTTCAGCAACGTCAACACCGTCCGGAATAACAAGGGCGAGTTGATTGCGATGAACCGCAATGGAATCCTGATCATTGTTGACGAAAAGAACCGCGAGCGCGAGCGTTATCCAATTGTTTACGGCGCGAAAATCAACGTGGCAGACGGCGCTCCCATCAAGGCGAATCAGATCTTGCTGGAGTGGGATCCGTACACGTTCTCCATTCTGACCGAGGTCAGCGGAACGATCCACTTTAAGGACCTAATCGATAGCGTCACCACGCAGGAGCAGGTTGACGAAATCACCGGCAACATGCAGGTGGTCGTTACCGAGTCTTCAGACGAGAAGCGTTTTCCCACGATTGTCGTTCGGCCGCAGGGCGGGGGACGGTCGGAAGAAAAGCGTTATCTGATGCCGACCCATGCCCACCTGATGGTGTCCGATGGTGAAGAAGTTCACGCGGGCGACGTGCTCGCAAAAATTCCGCGTGCTACCACGAAGACCAAAGACATCACCGGCGGTCTGCCCCGCGTGGTCGAGCTTTTCGAGGCTCGGAAGCCGCGTGAGACGGCCGTGATCGCGGAAATTAACGGCGTGGCGAAGTACGGCGAAGTCAGTAAAGGCATGCGCAAGCTCTACATCACGGGTGATGATGGGGTGCAGAAGGAATACTCTCTGCCGCGCGGCGTACACATCAACGTGCAGGAAGGCGAGCGGGTGCGGTCGGGCGATCCGCTGATGGATGGGCCACGAAATCCGCACGATATTCTGGCGGTTCTCGGTGAAAAGGAACTGCAGAAATACCTGGTGAATGAGATCCAGGAAGTCTACCGGCTGCAAGGCGTGAACATCAACGACAAGCATCTGGAAGTGATCTCGCGTCAGATGATGCGCTGGGTGAGGATCGAGGACATCGGAGATTCCGAGTTCTTGCCGGAAGAGGTGGTAGACAAGTTTAAGTTCCGGGAGGAGAACAACCGGGTGATCGACGCCGGTGGACGGCCCGCTACAGGCAAGCCGCTGCTGCTTGGCATCACCAAGGCGTCGCTCTCGACGGACTCGTTCATCTCGGCGGCCAGCTTCCAGGAGACTACGCGCGTGCTCACGGAAGCCGCGATCAACGGCAAAGTGGATTACCTGCGCGGCCTCAAAGAGAACGTGATCATGGGTAGGCTCATTCCCGCCGGCACGGGAATGGAGTACTACCGCAGGGTGAAGATCGCGGGCGAAGACGTGATTGAGGAAGAGCCTCTGCTGGAGCCGGAGCTTGCACTTGGCGACGGTTTGCAGGACTACTCCGACGAGACCCCGGGCATATACACCGGCGGGCTCTCCGATGATCTCGGCGAGGAAGCGATGGGCGCGGAGGAGGTTTAAGCCCGAACCAGAAGCGGGCATTTTGGGCGGCCTCAGGCCGCCCAAGCACATCCGAGAACGGCATTCACGCCTTGTGACGAGACGCCCCGGCGCGCTCCTTACAAACTTGGACACACTTGAACCCTCGATGTCGTCCATTGGAGTATGATCTAAGCGGGAAGCGGCCACATGGCCCGGGCCGACTGGCGGGTGTCGCCAAGCCGCACCCTGGACGTTGGCACGCCTCCGGGAACATACCCACGGGAGGTGTGACATGGATCGGTTCGAAGTTCGCGTCTCCATTACCAAGCTTTTGCTCATACTGCTGGTCATCATCGTGCCGTTGAGCGTGGTTGGTCTGGTTTTGACCCAGCGCAGTGACAGAGCCACTGACGATTCAATCGGAAACGACTTCAAAACTATCGCGCAATTGTATGGCAACGATGTTTCACAGAACATGTTGGGGCTGGTTGCCGCAGTTCGCGCATTGGCCAGCGATCCGGTCGTTATCTCCGCCGCGGCAGGTACTGCGAAGCCGGCCGGAGCAGGAAAAGGCGGAGCGGGTTTGCTCGGCTCGACTGGATCTCAACTGCTGCACGAGCGCAGGATCTTAGACCCGAGATATCTTTCGATCGTCGTGACGAATGCCGACGGCGATGTGGTAGCTGCTTCTCAGCAGCCCGCGAAAGAATCCTATGCCGGCGAAGTTAGCTGGCAAGGTGTCTATAACAACGGCAAAGGGGCAGTGAAAATCAGCGACATCGTCGAGGATGAATATTCGAAGGACTATTACGTGAACATCGGCGTGCCAGTCCAGGAGGGAGGAACTGCGAAGGGAGTTCTGAGCGCCGCCGTGAACATCACGGATCTCTTGGCGCGTTTCCGCCAAGCTCAAATTTCAAATGGCGCGAGAGTTGAGCTGGTGAATGACGATGGGACGATCATCAGCGCTCCGAACGCCGATGTGTTCGCTCGCGTGAAATCGTCGCAATTTGATGCGCTTCGCGATCAGAACGTGTCCTTGCAAGGGACCCAGACGGGTTGGCAAATGGCAAACCTGCGGAGTGGGCCGTACATAGTAGGGTATGCCGCTACAGGTCTCAAGCAGCCCTTCGATAATCTCGGCTGGGTGGTATTGGTCAGCCAGGCGGAGCATCAGGCTGCGGCGCCCATTCGGCAATTAGAACACTTCGCGTTGCTGATGGTTATTCTTGCTTTGTTCATGCTGACGCTCCTTTGCGTGTATTACTTTATCCATCGCACCCAGAAGTTTGAAGACATCGAGGGCGTGCTACCTGCGGATCGCGGCCGCGCTACTGCCGCGTCACGGTAAACCGGATTTTTAGCAGAACGGCGGGAGATTACCCGCAGAGAAAAGAGCTTCACCGGGCACACCACATGTAGTGCAGGTGTCGACAGCCCACGGCTTCATGGTTGCGGATTACACCGCAATCCTGATTGCTGTTTTTCTGTTCTCATTTGTAAGCTTCATTCCCGGGTACGCGTTGGGATGGCTGCTCGATGTTATGCGGTTCCGGGAGCGCACATTCTGCTGGCGGCTGGC
>JAFASD010000206.1 GCA_019244945.1 Acidobacteriaceae bacterium
TGCAGCGCATGATTGAGGCGATCCACCATCGGGGGCCGGACGGGCACGGCATTTATGACGGAGGCACAGCGCTGCTGGGCCACCGCCGTTTGAGCATTATTGATGTCGCCGGCGGGCATCAACCTATGTCGAATGAAACCGGCTCGGTCTGGATTACCTTCAACGGCGAAATTTACAACCATTCGACGTTGCGTCCCAAGCTGGAGCGAGCCGGCCATCGATACGCGACCCGATGCGATACGGAAACTATTATTCACGGTTACGAAGAATATGGGCCCGAGTGCGTCACTCAACTCCGGGGTATGTTTGCCTTCGCCATCTGGGATGCCGAACGTCGTACGCTCTTCTGCGCGCGCGACCGCCTGGGCATCAAGCCTCTTTACTATTTCTCTAATTCGCGGCTGTTTGCGTTTGCTTCCGAGATTAAGGCGTTGCTGCGCCATCCCCAGATTGAAGCGGCATTAGAGGAGAAGCTTCTCCCCGAGTATTTTGCTTTCGGTTACATGAGCGGCGAGTCGACGCTCTTTCGCGGCATTCGCAAGTTAATGCCTGGCCATACGCTCACGGTCGACGGCACTACTGGCCGAATCGAAGTTCGGCAATTTTGGGATGTACCTGGGTATCGCACACCCCAACGTAAAACAGAGCGAGAGTGGATTCGCGATTGCCGAGACCGGCTGGCGGATGCTGTCAGCACCCGGCTGATGAGCGACGTCCCGTTAGGAATGTTCCTCAGCGGCGGCGTGGATTCAAGCGCCATCGCCGCCTTGATGAAACGGATGCGGACGGAGCCAGTGAAGACGTTTGCGGTGGGTTATCGGGAAGAGGCCTATAGCGAACTGTCGTACGCCCGGCACGTTTCCGAAGCGATTGGGACCGATCACCACGAAGTGGTAATCGGGATGGACGATTTTTTCGGCGCTTTACCGCGTCTCGTATGGCACGAAGACGAGCCCATCGCCTGGCCTTCGAGCGTCTCACTCTACTTCGTTTCAAAACTGGCCTCCGAGCACGTGAAAGTAGTGCTGACGGGTGAAGGGAGCGATGAGCTCTTCGCCGGGTACCACCGGTACCAGCACTATTTGTGGAACCGTCGTTGGGCGGATTTATATCGGATGGTTCCTGGACCGATCCGCGCAAGCGTACGCGCATTTATCGGCGATTCGCGCCTGCTTTCTTCAGACTTGCGCCGCAAACTACAGCACACGTTCCTCGGGCGAGAGGGCGGCATCGAATCACTCCAGCTCGACAATTTCTATGCCGCTTTTCCACGTGCCGAGAGAAGTTTAATGCTTCCCCACTCGCTGTTTCAAGGCACGAATCCCTACGCCACGTATGTCGATTATTTCAATTCGCGCTCGGGATCAATGCTGTCCCGGATGCTCTATGCCGACCAGAAGACTTATTTAGTGGAACTCCTGATGAAACAGGACCAAATGAGCATGGCGTGTTCTATTGAGAGCCGGGTCCCGTTTCTGGATCATCCATTTGTGGAGTTTGCTGCATCGGTTTCCGACGAGCTGAAGATCCGAAATGGCACGGGGAAATACATCATCAAGCGGGCCGTGGAAGATTTGCTGCCGCACGACATCATCTATCGCAAGAAGATGGGATTCCCGACTCCGCTTCGTAAATGGCTTCTCGAGGAACGCGCTGACCCCTTGCTCGCGCTCTTGCTAGATAAGAAGAGACTGCTTGCCGAATATGTGGACCTTGGATATATTCGGGAGCTCATCGATCGCCAGCGCAGCCGGACTGAGGACGCAACCGATCGATTGTGGCGTCTCTTGAATTTCCAGGTTTGGGGCGACCTGTTCATAACCGGCCGGCGTGAGGACCATTGGGAGGGCTTGCTGCCCACGTCGACCGCTCAAGTGGCCTAATGAAGATTCTCTGGGTCAAGACCGATTTTCTTCACCCGACCACGCGGGGTGGCCAGATTCGTACGCTCGAAATGCTGCGGGAGCTGCACAAGCGCCACGAGATTCACTATGTGGCTTTCGACGACCCTTCTAACCCGGAAGGACTCCGTCGCAGTCCCGAGTATTCGGCGCGCGCCTACCCCGTTCCACATCGCCTGGTTCCGAAACGTTCTCCGCAATTTGCCGCCCAATTGATCACCGGACTTTTTTCAAAATTTCCTGTATCGGGCCTGCGCTATCAATCCCGCGCTATGCGCGACAGCCTCGCTAAGCTGGTCTCGGAAATCGATTTCGATGTTAAGGTCTGCGATTTCCTGGCTCCCAGCATCAACATAGACGACATGGACGGCTGGGTGCTGTTTGAACACAACGTGGAAACGTTGATCTGGGAACGGCACGCACAAACCGCCCGGACGTTAGTACATAAAAAATTTTTCGGGCTGCAAGCCCGTCGCATGCTCGAGTGGGAGCGCACGGTGGCTCGCTCTGCTGCTCATGTGGTCGCTGTATCCGACAAAGATGAGCAAATCATGCGCGAGAGATTTGGCATTCACCACGTTTCTTCCATACCAACCGGGGTTGATCTCGATTATTTCGAACGGCCGGCTTCAGCAACACGCGCTTATGATCTCGTCTTCGTCGGGTCGATGGACTGGATGCCCAATCTAGACGGAACGCGCTGGTTCCTGAGCGAAGTCCTTCCGCTGATCCGGGAGAAAAGACCGGATTGCCGTGTGGCGATCGCCGGCAAGAATCCCCCGCCTTCTCTAATCGCTGAACAAAAGGATCCACTAATCTCAATCACAGGCACCGTGCCTGACATCCGGCCGTACCTGTGGGGATCAGCCGTCTCGATCGTACCCTTGCATGTGGGGGGCGGCACTCGTCTCAAGATTTTTGAGGCAATGGCAGCGGAAACACCGGTCGTCTCCACGACAATCGGATGCGAAGGCCTGCCAGTCGAACATGGGAACACGATCCGTATTGCTGACACGCCAGGCGCTTTTGCCGCTGAGTGCCTGACTCTCCTTTTTGACTCGGAGGAACGCGCCAGACTGGCGGCAAACGGACTCGAGCTGGTTCGTGCGAACTTCTCGTGGGAACGGGTGACGCGGCTTTTCGAGCAGACACTTCGTTCGGTAAAAGCTCCTGCTGCCCAAAGCGCATGAGCGGCGCTATTGTCACCTTCGCCTCAAGCGTTTCCTTCCTCGTGTATGTTCTGGCCGGATATCCGATCCTGTTAGCCATCTACGCGCGCCTATACCCTCGGCCCATTCGGAAGGAGATGGTTCGAAAGCGCCTT